>DASRHX010001121.1:0-18613 GCA_035650295.1 Bryobacteraceae bacterium
CCCTCGGGAATCGCGGCAATTACTTTGGCTGTGATGGGGAGTTCGAACTCTTGGCTTTGAATCAGAAAATCACGAAGAAACGCGGCTTGTTCGTTGGTCATAGCAGTAGTATACGGATCTAACTGCGAATGCCAAGAGAAAAAGCGAAGAAAAGACGAAGATTCTTTACTGCCCCTCGGAGCGGCTGACCGTTACGCGGCGTCGGGGTTGCTCGTGTCCGCTGCTCCTTTCTACGCTCTTTCGCAGTTTCGCGGCCGCGGCGGCACGGGCCGCTTCGTCTATTCGAATCCGGTTGTCGACGCCGCGCGCCCCGCCCAACTTGGCCAGCCGCGTAGCCACGCCTTTGCGCTGGATAACCTTGGTTGTCCCTTCAATGATCGCGACTCCGTTCAGCACTCTCACCGTGAACTGGTCGGCATTGATCTTGGAGCGCGCGAATCGCCTTTTGATTTCGCTTTCTATGTCGACGTCCCCGCGCACCGACGCTTTCGCCGCCGGTTTGGGCAAGGCCGGCGTCTTCTTCGTTTCGGCGCCGTTGAGGCACGTCAAGGCCAGCAGGAAGCAGACAATTATCCGCATGTGTGAATTCAGTGCGTTCCTCCTGATAAAATTCGCACATGCAAATCGCCCCACTTCAGACTCGCCGGGCTCTTCTGTCCGGCGCTGCCCGGGCAGCGGCAACCTTTTCGGCCGCCTCCTACATGCGCATCCTCGGCGCAAACGATCGGGTCAACCTCGGCGTCATCGGCGTAGGCGAACGCGGGCGACACGTCATGGGCCGCTTCGTGGCGACCAACAAAGTGGACGTCGGCGCGGTTTGCGACATCTACGCCAACCAGATCGATCTGGCCAAACAAACAGCCACCGCCGCCAAGACATATTCGGACCACCGCAAACTGCTTGAAATGAAGGAGCTCAACGCGGTACTCATCGCGACGCCGGACCACTGGCACTCGCGATGCACGATTGATGCGTTGAACGCGGGTAAGGACGTGTACGTCGAAAAGCCGCTCACCCTCAGCATCGAGGAGGGACCACGCATCGTCAAAGCGGCGCGCGTGAATAATCGGGTGTGCCAGGTGGGCATGCAGCAGCGCTCGGGACGCCACTACATGCAGGCCAAGAAGGCGTATATCGACTCCGGCAAGATCGGGAATGTGACTCTGGCGCGTACGTGGTGGCACGGCAATACCTACCATTTGCGCAAGGCGCCCGCTTCGCTACAGAACCAGCCATCGAATCTAGATTGGGCCGCATACCTTGGTCCCATCAAGTGGCGCGACTACGATCCGCAGCAGTATTACAACTTCCGGGCATACCTGGATTTTGGCGGCGGACAAGTGACCGACCTGTTCACGCACTGGGTCGATGTCGTTCACATGCTGCTGAATCGCGACAACCCCACCTCAGGAGTCGCGGCGGGAGGCGTGTACCACTACAAAGACGGGCGCACCGCACCCGACACGATAAACGTGTTGCTCGAATACGGTGGCGATTTCACCTGCACATTTGAAGCGACCCTTGCGCCTGGTATTCGCGGCGCGGCGGTGGAGATTTGCGGCACCCAGGGGCGCCTGTGGATCGACCGGTCGAAATATGAGTTCTACGGGCCGGAACGCAACGCACAGCCGGAAGTCTACACCGTGCCCCCGGAAGAGAACAAGGCTGACCAGTTAACCCTGGACCACGTCCAGAATTTCCTGGATTGCGTAGTTTCGCGGGCGCGGCCCAACGGCGATGTCTTCATTGGCCACCGTTCGGCGGCCGCATCGCATCTTGGGAACATCTCTTATGTGCAGAAGAGACGGCTCGACTATAACCCGGACCGCGAAGAGATCCTGCCGCTGTAGCCGGAGGCTTTAGCCGACTGCTTATTGCGCCGGCGGAGCAACCACGGGTATGAGAACCGTGTTGCTTGCCATGCCGTCCATTTTGACCGTGACCGGCATTTCGCCCGTAGTTGCGTCGTCAGGGATCTGGAAGCGCACGCCAACCATGCCTACCTGGCCGGTTATGCCGCCTGCCCACTTGACGCTTAGAGCCTTGTCGCCGCTCCACAACTCAACCGGGCCAGCCACCTTGAATTCAGGCAAAGGCGGGAAGGCAAATCCATCGAGCATGTTCGGTTCGTAGCGGCCAAATCCCGTTCCGTATAGGGTGACCGTTTCGCCCGGGGCGGCTGGACGTTCACTGTCCACGCTCGAGCCGTCCGCGTGGGCCGACATCGTGTAGGCCTTCGATTCGACCATCTTGTGGAACAAACCTGGCGCGAAGGCAGTAACCGTGAATTTACCGGTGACATCGCTCGCACCCACACGCTTCACGGTGAGATCGAACTCGCCGGGCTGGATGTCCAGCGGTAATTGGGCATTAATCTGCGTCGGAGATACGAAAACGAGCGGCAGAATGCGGTCACCCGCGATGACGCTTACGTCGCCAACCGACTGCGACAATGGATTCGAGGGACCCTGTACATAGTCGGCAGCCAGATTCTCGCCGACGATTGCGATGAGCGATCCCGGCGCCACGGTGTTCGAAGGAATCTCCGCAGCTGCGTTACGGACACCGGCTTCGGATATGTAAGGCACCTTGTCGAAGGCCGCCACCGCGCTACGGGGGCGCGAAAGAAGTGTAGTCGCCGAAGTGAAGGTTCCCGACAGGTCGCCGTTCCAGCGCCGGAATTTGTATCCGGGTTTCGCTTTCGCCGAGACCGTAAGGAACGTGTCAGCTGCGTAGAAGCCGTCGGTGCTCGCCGGGTCCGTGAGAATCTGCGCGGCTCCTTCTGGATCTGTTGTCACTTGGAGACGGTAGGCAGTTCGGAAGTTCGCGGTCAGCGATTGAGTCTCAGCGCCGGCTAATGTGAAGGGGTGCTCGATTTCGGCGCCGTCGCTCCAACCGGTGAACTCAAACCGGTGGACATCGCTCAACGCATGGGTGGCCGGTGCGGAGACGGTGACGGCCGTTCCGTCACGGCGGTCGATCGTGCACGGGGTGGCGCACGTGTTGCCATCCACCACCACTGGCGCTCCGAACGGGTTCGACTTAATCGTTAACTGGCTCAACAGCTCATACTCGGCAACGATGCTGAACGCCAAACCGTTTGCCTGGTCTGGCACCGTAAGTTCCTGTGTCGCCTCGCCGCCGTTTGACCAGCCCTTGAAGATGTAGCGCCTCCCGCGCGCGTCAGTTTGCTCGGCGGGCGCCGATACTTGAATTTTCCTCCCGGCGGGAAACACAAAATGGTTTGCCGGCCAGTTGTCACGCCCGTCGATCACAACCTTCAGCCCGGCGGGCTTTGTTGTGATCGAGGTGGAAACGCCCGGCAAAAATATTGCCGTCAGCATTTCGTACTGATTGTTCGTTGAGATCGGACCCACTGCATAAAGCGAGTCGTTGGGTTGGCCATTGGAGAACTTGTCGAAAACCCACAAACGGCCAATCTTGTCCACTTGCGGACTGGGCGCGCCAACGATGTGGTTCGAGTCGGGAGCGAGGTCGAATTCACCCGTGCAGAGAGGGCGAATGGTGGGATTCACATACGGCAGTTGCTGGCCGAAGAACGAGCACGGGCCCTCGCCGCCCGCGGTGAGAACTTCGACGTGGTCCACGCGAACCTTCAGCAGCTCAGGCGAAGTGCGCATCACCAGGCGTTTGGCAGGCGAAAATCGTGCGACTAGATTGATTGGCTGGGTAATGGCGATTTGCCGCGCAAATCCATTCGGCGGCGTTCCATTGACGGCCCAGCCGAGAAAGACGAACCCAGGGAAGGGAAAAGCATTGATGGGCACGACGCCTTCGGCGAGCCACAGGCTGGCATTACTCAGGAAGCAGTTGCCTCCTACCGTCACCACGCCTGTGCGGAAGACAGCGGGGACCGGCGTTCCGGGTGCGCCGCACGCGACGCCCGCCTCGGCCACCGTGGGATCATTGGCGCTGGCGTTGGAAAAGTTGAGAGTGATCTTATGTTCGGTCTGGTGCTGAAGCTCGAACCAGGTGGTGTCGGCGCCCACTGTGATTGTCTGGTAACGGTCCGAACTCGCCTGCGAAAATCCCGTATTTTCCTTCCAGCCGAAGTCGCACCATCTCGTTGAGTTATCGGGAACCCAATACTGGCAACGGGGAGTGGGGAAATTTTCGTCGAGCAGACGAACAGGCGCAGTCAAAATGTGCTTGCTTCCGATGGGCCAAAGGAAACTCGCGGCGCCCCGGTAGTCGGCGCCGTCCACCTGGAACACGATCCTCGGGTCTCTTGCCCGAACCACCACCTGCTGTCCGGCCGGACTCGGCGTTGGTGGGTTGTTTGGCAACTGCCCCCACAATGCACCGCTTAGGCCAAACATCGCCGTCCAGACCAGCGCAACCCGCGCCGTATTGCCCGGCGCCAGTCCCGCTGTCCCGCCCCTAAGGGTGCCCGTGAAAATGATAGGTAGCCGCATATCTCCATTGGCTTGATCGGCGGTCAAACTCCAAACCTTTAGCTTGATTTCATGCCACCGCCTCCATCCCGCTTCCCCGTACCAATTTCCCTCTAGCTCCATACGTTTTGCGCCCGAAAACACAATTAGTTAACGGATTTGCCACTTTTTCCGTCTGGTATACTGAAGCGAGAAGAACGCCCTTACGCGCCGCCCGGCGTCTTGCCGGGCGAGCCCATTTTCAGGGAGCGCCAGATGCATCAACGTCTTAAACTCACAATCGTCATACTGTCCACCGTCCTGCTGGCCACCTTGATGATTGGTACGTTGCTCGGAGGCAACGAAAACACTCAGGATGCCTATCGTCATTTCGCCGTTTATACGGAAGTGATCTCCCGTATCAAAAGCGATTACGTCGAAGAGCCCGACATGAAGAGCGTCACGCTGGGGGCCCTCAACGGCCTTCTGGAGTCGGTTGATCCCTATGCCAGCTACCTCAGCGCCGACCAGTACAAGCAATATCTGCAAAACAAGAGCGCGAAGAAAGCAGGCGTCGGCTTGGTACTTTCCCGCCGCTTCGGCTATGTGGGGGTGATTGATTCCATTCCCGGCTCTCCTGCCGACAAAGCTGGCCTAACCACGGGTGACGTGCTCGAAACCATCGCCGGCGTGGCCACGCGCGATATGCCGCTTGCCTACGCGGAAATGCTTCTCGAAGGAGCCCCAGGCACCACGATTGAAATGACCGTGATGCGCGTCCGGCGCGGCACCGATGCCACTAAGGTGTCCCTCATCCGCGAACCCTTGAAGCTCCCGGCCGCGACCGCGCAAATGAAGGGCGACGGCGTGGGCGTTCTCACCGTGCACACCATGGAAGCGGAAAAGACCGGCCAGGTCGCATCCAAGTTGGCTGAGCTCTCCAGGCAGGGCGCGCAGAAATTGGTGCTCGATCTCCGCAATAACGCCTACGGCACTCCCGAAGAAGGCATCGCACTGGCGAACCTCTTCCTGAACTCGGGTACCATCACCTATCTGCAAGGTCAAAAGGTTCCCAAACAGGATTTCACGGTGGATCCGGCGAAAGCGGTCTGGAAGCAGCCGCTCGTAGTCGTCGTAAATCGCGGCACTGCCAGTGGAGCGGAAATTGCCGCCAACGCTCTGGCTGATAATAAGCGCGCCGAAATTGTGGGTGAGCGCACCTACGGTGATGCGGCGCTACGCAAGGCGATCACCATGGACGACGGCAGCGCCGTGATCCTTTCGGTTGCCAAATACTTCAACGCGGCCGGCAAGGCGATTCAAGACAACGGAGTGACCCCGAGCGTCGTCGTGGCCGAGCAGGAATCAAATTCCGACGATGACGAAACGCCGCCCACGGCGCCTGCTCCGCCGCCCCAGGGCGAAGATTTGCAGTTGAAAACGGCGATTGAAGTTTTAGTGAAGGGCAAGGCCGGCGCGGCCCAAACGCCGCCGCAGACAGGCGCATCCCCACCGCCAGCCCGTCCTAATTCGCCGCTCGGCGTGCCGGTTCCACGACCGCCGAAGTAAGCAAAAACGATTCCCGCGGGTAAACCGCTGGTGGAGACAAGTAGCGTATATGCCTCTCTATGAGTACAAGTGTGACAATTGCGGAAAGACTTTTGAAATTATCCAGAAGTTCTCCGACGAGCCTGTCACCGTTCACGCCGAATGCGGTGGCGCCGTTCGACGCCTCCTAAGTTCGCCTGCATTGCAGTTCAAGGGTTCCGGATGGTACGTCAACGATTACGCCAAGTCCGGCAACGCGGCCCGCTCCAAGTCCGCTGCTGATGGCGACTCCAAATCGGATTCCAGGAGCGAATCCAAGCCGGAGTCCAAATCCGAATCGAAGCCGGGAGATTCTACGTCCAGTTCTTCATCCAATTCCGAGTCCAAGCCGTCGTCGGGCAGCAGTTCCACGGCAACCTCAAGCGAGAAGAAGTAATCCGGCGCGCTTGTGCCGCGGCGGCAACTGTGTTGTAATCCCCGCCATGCTCATGGCTGCACATCCCCCAAACCCCTGGGTGAGTTCGGAAAACCTGCGCGCCATGATGATGAATTATTCCCTGGTGACCGCATCCGGCGGAGTCCACCAGCGGCCCGGCATCACGCTGGTGGACTCCGGTGTTGCCTTCTCGGCATTTAACGCCGCCCTGCTCGCCGACACGCCCGTCGACAAACCGAACGATCTGCGAGCCCGCCTGCAACGTGCACAGCGTTACTTCAGCGGTGCGTGCAAGCCATGGAGCTTCTGGATGCCCGACGAAATCGTTTCGCCTCCCGCGCGCGAGTCCGCCGAAATCACCATTCGGGCCGCCGGCCTACGCTGGATCGCTCAGCACGAAGGAATGATCGCCGAGGGTCTCCGCGCTCCCCAACGTGAGCTTCCCAGATTGGAATATAGGCGTGTGTTCGACCGCACTACGCGCGGCCACTTCGCGCGCCTCTCCAGTTCGGTTTTCGAGCTTCCCGCACCCGTTTCCACCATTGTCTACGGCCAGTCCGGCTTCTGGAGCGGAACCTTGTCGGCGTGGGTCGGCTACATGGACGGCAAGCCGGTATGCTGCGCGGCCACGGAGGCCGCCGCCGGCGTTATCGGCCTCTATAGCGTCGCCACGCTCGAGAAATTCCGCCGCCGCGGCTTCGCCGAATCCATCACAAGGCACGCCCTGGACGAGGCGCGGAAGTCCACCGGCATTCAGCGAAACATCCTCCACGCCACGCGCTCCGGCCAGTCCCTCTACTCGCAGATGGGTTTCCGTTACGCCACGCGGCTGCACGTCTACGTGTCCGCCTAAACTAAGAAATTGCCCCTCCCCATCTGCGCCGTTCTCGACAACATCCGCAGTCTCTACAATGTCGGCAGTATTTTCCGTTCTGCCGACGCCGCTGGCATCGAACGCCTGTACCTCTGCGGGATCACCGCCTCCCCGCCTCACTCCTCCATCCGCAAAACGGCGCTCGGCGCCGACGAGCGCGTGCCCTACGAACACCACTGGAACGGCACCGCCGTAGTGACGGGCTTGCGTATGCGCGGCTACCGAGTAGCGTCGATTGAAACCGGCCCGGGCTCCATCGACCTGTTCGATTGGAAGCCGGATTTTCCGCTCGCCGTTGTCTTCGGCAATGAAGTGGACGGCGTCTCGCAGCCCCTGGCCGACATGAGCGACGTCCGCGTCCGTATCCCCATGTATGGCATCAAACGCTCGCTCAACGTGGCGACTGCCGCGGGCGTGGTTTTCTACGAACTCCTCCGTCGCCACCCCACGGGCGTACAATCTCCCTTATGACCCGGCGTTTCGTTTCTGCGTTGCTGTCGCTTGTTTTTGTCTCGGCGGCCTTGGCCCAACAACTCATGCACTGGCCCGTTCGCGGCAGCCGTGAAATGGTCGGCGCGGCGAATAACTTCGAAGTCGAAGCAGGCTTCCGCATGCTCGCCCTGGGAGGCAACGCCATCGACGCCGGAGTCGCCGCGACGCTTGCCGCCGCCATCACCGAACAGGCCCGCTTCGGCCTCGGCGGCGAAATGCCGCTCATCATCAAGATGAAGGGCCAGCCGGCGCGCATCATCAGCGGCGTGGGGATCGCGCCCAAGCTCGCCACGCCGGAGTTCTACAACACCCGTTCGCCGCAGCCGTGGGAAGATCCCAAACGCATCAATCCCATTCCGGCCGTGGGCATTCTCGCCGCCATCACGCCGGGGGCTTTCGATGGCCTCCTGCTCGCCTTGGAAACCAATGGCACGATGAAGTTCGAGCAGGTCGTCGCCCCCGCGCTCGAATACGCCGAAGCCTTCCCTATCGGGGACGAGTTCGCCGGTTTCATTCACACCAATCAGCGCATGCTCATGCTTTGGCCTACGTCGCGCGAGTATTTCCTGGTTAAGGACCAGCCGCCGCCCGCGGGCACCCTCTTCCATCAACCCGCCATCGTCCGCACGCTGCGCGAACTCATCACCGTGGAAAAGAAAACCCGTGGCAATCGCGCCAAGAAGATCGCCGCCGTGCGCGACTACTTCTACAATGGCCCCATCGCGCGCCGCATTGCCGACTTCAGCGAAAAGAACGGCGGCCTCATTCGATACGACGACATGGTCGCCAGCCGCGCCTCGTTCGATGAGCCCGTTACCGGCGGCTATCGCGGTTACACCATCGTCAAGCCGGGCTTCTGGACGCAAGGCCCGGTGATGATTCAAGCTCTGAAGCTGCTCGAACAATTCGAGCTGCGCGCCATGGGCCACAACTCCACGCAGTACCTGCACACCGTCGTGGAGGCCGTCAAACTCGCCTTCGCCGACCGCGACCGCTACTATGGCGATCCGAAGTTCAGCAAAATCCCCTCGGAAACCCTCCTTAGCGCCGAGTACGCCGCCACGCGCAAACGCATGATCGACCCCGCGCGCGCCTCCATGGACCACCGCCCTGGCGTCATCATGGGTGTCGCGCCGCTGCCCTCATCCGCCGCCTCGCGATCCAATCCGGCCGATGCGCAATACGCGACCGACACTACGTGCGTCAACGTGGTCGACAAATGGGGCAACGTCTTTTCGGCCACTCCCAGCGGCGCCTGGCTGCCCTCGGTGATCGCCGGAGACACGGGCATTCCGCTCAGCACGCGCGGACAGAGTTTCGTTCTCACCGAAGGCCACGCCAATCGCATCGCCCCTGGCAAGCGTCCGCGCGTCACTCTTAGCCCGACTCTTGTGTTGAAGGACGGCGAGCCGTTCTTCATCATGTCTACGCCCGGCGGCGACAATCAGGACCAGGCCATGCTGCAGGTGCTGCTCAACGTGATCGATTTCAACATGGGGGCGCAGCAGGCTGTCGAAGCGCCGCGTTTTCAGACCGAACATTTCTACACCTCGTTCGCCGGCCACGAGTTCGCCCCCGGCCGCGTCAACCTGGAGCGCCGGCTGTTGCCGCAAACCATCGAAGGCATGCGCGCCCTCGGCCATCAGGTCGAGCTCAAAGGCGACTGGAGCAACGGCTCCGCGCCTGCGCTGATCATCATGCGCGATGGCGTCCTCGACGGCGGCGCCGACCCGCGGCGCGGCCGCTTCATTTTTGGGCGTTAATCCGCTCCGCGGCAACCCGAAAGCTAGCCCCGTGCCGCCGCTAGTGCACTACGCCCTTGCGGAAGTCTGCCTCGGCTTTGTCAACTAAGGCGCGGTAGCCCTCGGGGTCGATGAATGGATCCACCGGGTTCTTCGCAGAGCCGCGTGCGACGAACTTGCGGTACCGGCCCCACTTTCGTGCATGGTTCGTCACCCAGATGTCGGCCGGTAGGTTCCGCAGCACCCGAAAGCTGCGCTCGAGATCGGCCCCTTGTTCTGGATACCGGATCATTCCCAGAATCTCCAGGTCGCAAACACTCACCACGTTGAGCACGCGGTCACCGTCGCGGACGGGGAACGACCACGAGGTGCACCCGCGCGAGTGGCCACCCGTAATGTGCGCCGTCAGAGCGATCGGCCCCACGCGGATCGTTTCGCCGTCCTTGAACCGGTGGTCAATGCGTGCGGCCGGGTAGCCCACGAGCCCCATCCAGAGCAGCGCCCTTACCGGCAGGGCAGTGTCGGGGTCGTCGCCTCCGGAGGCGATGGAGTCCGCGCTCGCGTCGCTGGCCCACAGCTCGGCCCCGGACGCCTGCTGAAGTACCGTCAGCCCGCCTGCGTGGTCGGGGTGCGGCTCCGAGTTCAGCAGCACTTTGACGTCTTTGATGTCGAAGCCGAGCTTCGCGATACTCGCCATGATCATCGGCGCCGTGCTCGGATAGCCGCCGTCGAGCAAGACATGGCCCTCGGGCCCCGTAAGCAGGAAGGCCGCGATGTCGTTCGCGCCGACGTAGTAGAAGTTGCCGGCGATGCGGAACGGTTCGGCGGGCTGCTGTCCGCCGCGCTTTGTCGCGTTCAGCCACCTGCCGACGAATACGGCGAGCACAATGGCCGCTCCGAGCAGCAAGACCAGCACGCGTCGCCACGTCCTCCAAGGTTGTAAGCCTGCTCGGTGCTCCTCAACCACCTCCGCGCCTCCTTGCGCCCGCCAGGTACTCCCCCGCGCGACATATCTCGAATGAAGTCAGTGGATTATCGCCAAATGCATTCCAGTCGGCCAAAAGAAAGGCGCTTTACACACCCCGCCACTTGTGAACCATTTCCTTGATGCCCTTCCACTTTCGATCGATGAGCTCGGCAATGTTCAGCAACAACGCGAGCATCAGCAACCCCGGCCATAACCGTAGCGTCGAGGCCACGCTCCGCCCGCCCGCATCGAAGGCCTGCGCCGGTGTGGGCTGAAACCGTCCGCCGGAGAACTCGGAGATCCGCCGCAGCAGTTGCTCGTTCGAGCCATACTCGCTCAGCTCCTGCTCTTCCAGATAGAGGCCGACTTCCGGAAACGCTCGTGTTTCGGCCAACGGCCGCGCCCGGAACAATCCTTTGCGCGAGCCAATCGCCACCGTGCCGCGCCAAGTCGACGCGGCAATCTTTCGCAACGGCAGGGGCCGCTGAAATCCATCCGGACCAAACAGGAAGATCTCAGGCGCGCGTTCAGGTTCGGCCAATCCTCGCCCCAGACGGTAGGTCGCTGTCACCTCGCCCGTGGCGCTGTCATGATCGAGCCACGCCTCCACCGGCTGAGCATGAGGCAACAGGTCGCGCACTACATTCGCCCAGAAGCGGTCGAATCCTTCCCAGCCCACCCAATCGGCCGCCCAGCGCGCCTTCGCATCCGAACTGAACACCGCCGAGCGTCCCAAGCCATACTGCCATCGAACGAACAAGGGATCTTTCCCCTCGATGTTTAGGATTGTCTCCGCAGTCGGCTTCGACGTGAAGCGAACGTAGCCCTTCAACGCCGGCGCCTTTGCCATCGGCACGCCTTCGAGAATCTCCGCCTCGGTCACTACGATCGGGTATGTCGGCTTCTCCACGGCTGTCGAGCCGGTATGCTCCATCACATCCCGCAGCAGAATCTGTTCCAGACCCGCCGGATCGGTTAGAAAATAGGAGCGGCCCTTGGCAAACGTCGCCACCTTCTCCAGGTACGACCGGTTGACATCCTGTCCCAGCCCGACCGTCGAAATCGTCGTCCGGTTCAACGCAGCTTCCTTTGCCAGTGTGATGCTATCGCCCTCTTCCGAAATGCCATCGGTGAGGAGCACGACGTGTTTGAAAGTCGCCTGCACGGGCGCAATCCGCCGGTAGGCTTCCGTCAGCGCGGGCGCGATCTGTGTGCCGCCGTCGGGCGTGATGCCGGCGATCAGGCGTTTGATCAGCGGCTTGTCTTCGGCCTTGCGAATGGGCACCGCCCACTGGAAAGAGTTGTCGAAAATCAGAACACCCACCAGGTCGGTCGGCCTGAGATTTTCGATCACGCCGATTGCGGCGATGCGCGCCAACTCCATCTTCTTGCCTTCCATCGACGAGGACTTATCGACGATCAGCACAACGCAAGTACCTTCGGGCGAGCGCGGCGGCGCGAGCTTCGCCGGAAGAACGCGGTCCAGCGCGTCTTCAATCCCCTTCTTATCGACGTACACGTTGCGCTCGCCGCCGATCACGAGCACGCCTCCGCCCTGCTGTACGAATGCTTCCAGGTCCGCCTTGCTCGCCGCTGGCAACGATTCGAGATCCCAGTTGTTGAGCACCAGCACCTGGTAGTCGTCGAGTGTGCGCTGCGGCCAGCGCCGGTCCTCCACCGTGTCGAATTGCGACTGCTGCAGGGCCTGCTTCAAATGCGAATCAGTGCCGGACGCGTCTTGGCTGAGCAACAACAGCTTCGGACGCCGCAGCGTGACTGCTTGCGTGAAGCGGGCTTCGCCCATGCCCTCTGCGCGTAGCGACCCGCTCAATTCCACCACACCCGCCGCCGCGAGACTTGACCGCAGCCGCAAGTTGTTTTCCCCAGCGGCTAACTCGGCCTGTGTCTCTCCGAGCGTTCGTCCCTCGGCCGTCAGTTTTACCGTGACTCGCGCTGCACGTGGAGATTGCACTACCAATTCAATCGGGAACCGCTCGCCTGTAAACACGATAGGTGGCATGCGCACGCTGTCCAACCGCAGTGCTGGACGAGACCGCCCCGCCAGCAGATAGGTATCCACGGGCACGCGGAGCGAACGCGCCTGCCACACCGCGCGTGTGACGCTGCCTTCGTTTTCATTTCCGTCGCTGATCAGGGCGATGCGCGGCACCAGGCCTTCCGGTGAAGCCGCCACTGCATCGCGAATTGCCGCTTCGATGTCTGTCGCCCTGCCGCCGGCGCCTGAGGTGAGCTTCAACTCAAACTTGCCCGCTTGCTCGGCCGCGCTCAGCGCGCGCACACGCCGCGCGAATGGCAGCACGGCGATTTCGTTTCGCCCCCTGGCATTCTGCAACGCCGTAATCACCGACCCCGCTTGCGCCAGGTCTTTCTCCGAAACGCTCGCCGATGTGTCGGCAAGCACGGTGAGCGCCACCTTGGTCTCGTTCACGTTCATCACAGGTCCGGACAGTGCCAGCGCAATCAGCGCGAAGCAGGTGGCTTTCAAGGCCAACGCACGCTTACGCGTCACCAGCGGCCATTGCTGCCACATCCAAAACAACGGAATCGGCAATAGCAACAGGCACCACAGCCGTTCGAAGGTCACGATGCCCTCCTGTGCAACCGGTTCAACAAAGGCATTTGCCGCAACGATCCAACTCGGCCCGAACCCGCCGGCGCAAAGAGCAGCCAGTCGAGGAAGAGTCCTAGCGCCCCCAATGCCGCAAGCCACGGCCATAAATCACGTGCCTGTGCAAGACCCGAGACGCTTGGCGGCACTCCGCGCTTCACTTTTTCCGGCGGCATCCAAACGGCTTCCGGGACATCAGGAAGCGCAAGCGAGTAAGTCTGCTCGCGCTCGTTCTGCACCACGCGCACCGTGCCCGTTTGCGCGCTGTAGAAGCGCACCTGCCCGTCCCGCACCGTGAACGGCAACGCGTCGCCGCTCTCGTTGATTACCCGCAACCCATTGGTCTCGCCCGTTTGCCAGGGCGCCGTCACTGCTCCCACCGACCCGGCGAATACTTCGGTACGCCGGAACGCCTCTGGTGAGAACCAGCGCAGAATGTTCGCAAACAGCAGCGGCGTCGCCAGTTCGAACTTCAGTTGGCTGCGGAGAGGGTGGAACCCCGCAACCACCAGCTTCGGTTGACCGGCTACTTCGCGCGCCACGAGCACCGCGCCCGATGCCGTGAACGCTACGCCGGTATCGCCCGCCCCCGTACGGAACACCAGTGCTTGTGACAATCGGAAATCCTGCGCCCG
The DNA here is from genome assembly GCA_035650295.1 of Bryobacteraceae bacterium. Taxonomy (GTDB): domain Bacteria; phylum Acidobacteriota; class Terriglobia; order Bryobacterales; family Bryobacteraceae; genus JAFLBB01. The sequence continues at coordinate 13,718 of DASRHX010001121.1, forward strand.
CAGGCCCGTCGACAACGGGTGCCGCTGCTCCCAACGGTCGATACGCTCGGTTACGCCGCTCTTCACGACCGCGATGGGCGATTGATCGGCAGGTGGTTCCAGCAGCAGCGACGGCCCTCTGAATCCACCTCGCGGAACGAACCGGTCGTAGACGGCCACGCCTTCCGGCGGCTGCGCTACGCATTGCGCTCGCGTACGCATAGTCGCCATCAACATGGGCAAGCTGCCGAACAGTGGCCGCAGCAGCTCCGGTTCATCGCTGCACACGGTCAATTTCAACTCCGGTTGCGCAGGCATTTCCAACACGGCGCGATCGTCGCCGCTGAAGCGGTCGCCCCGCGTACGCACCCGTGCTTCCAGCATGCCCGCTGCCCGTGTGCGATAGTTCACGGCAGTCTCCGCCTCCTGGCCTGGAGCCAGTTCGAGAATACGCCCACCCGCGGGCGAACCGCCGAACAAAAGCGTCAACTCCGCCGAGTGAGGCCTCGCCCCGTAGTTTCGTACCGATACCAGAACCTTCCACAAGCCCGGATCTTCCGGTGATGGCCGCAGTCCAAGCTTGCGGATACCGACGTTTTCCGGATTCCCGCGCGGCGTCAGCAGACGCAAGTTGGCCGGCCACTCGACGGGCATCGATGCTTCACTTGTGAGCGTCCGCCAGCCTCCGGCCAACACGATCTCTCCGGCCGAGCGGGCATGCCGCGACAAAGTCCTGCGCGCGAATTCCATCGCTTGCGCCAGGTTCAGCGCCGAAGCGCCGGCGCGCCCCCTGCGTATCGCCTCTTCCACCTTGCGCCGGTCTGATTCGAAGGCTGTCACCGGTGTGGCAAGGCCATCGGCGTACACGACCATTACGCGATCCACGGGCGGCAGAGCCCGAACGTAAGCAAGCGCCATGCCTTTGGCTTGATCGAGCAGCGATTGCGTCCCGCCATCGGCGATCCCACGCGCTGCCGCCCAGGCCGAGGTATCGAGCAACAACACGTGATCGCGCGCGCCCGTCTCGCGGCTTCCCCATCGCAACTGGCTGATGGCAAGCAGCAGCAGGGCGATACTCAGCAACTGCAGCAGCAGCGAAGGCCACTGCCGGATGCGTCTGCGTTGCGCCGATTCCACCGGCCGCCGCGCTTCATTCCAAAAGCGCAGCGTAGCGACCAGAACCGTCCGCCGCGACCGGTCCAATAGATATAACGCCACCACGACCGCCGACGCGGCCGAAAAGACCGCCGCGAACTCGGCGAGGCTGAGATTGAGCAGGTGCATATTCGCGCGTCTATCTCACTCCTTGGACGCGCACCAGGGGGCCAAAGACAGCTTCTTCCACTGGCATTGCCGAAGAAACCGCCGCATAGCGCCCGCCGTGGCGAAGGGCCGTCCTTCGTAACTCCTCGCTCCAGTCGTCAAACGCCGCCGTGTACCGCTCCCGCGCATCGGCGTCGAAGTTCATCTCCACTCGCCCGCCGGTCTCGGCTTCCTGCAACTCCAGTTCTCCATCCCAGGGAGGAATTCTGTCTTCTTCGGCGTACACTTGCACCAACAGTAACTCGTGCCCGAACTCGGCCAGATAATCGAACGGCTTGGTTTCCTCGGCATCGGTGAGGAAATCCGAGATCACGATGAGCAACCCACGCTGCGAGTAGCGCTCGACAAACTGCTTGGAGATTGCCAGGAAGTTCGTGGTGCCGCCCGGCTTGAGCGCGCTGAGGAAGTCGGACACGGGCCCAAAACGGTGACGCCCGCCCGAACAAACCTTCGCATCGCCTAGCGTGTTCGAAAAGGGATGCACGACAATCGTATCCAACCGGACCAGGCCGATATAAGCCAATGCCGCCGCCAGCCGCCGCGCCGAGGCGAACTTTTCCTCCGACGGCGCCGCCATCGATGCGCTCGTATCGAGCAGCAACCGCACCGGCACGCGCGGCTCAATCTGGAACATCTTCAGGAACATTTTCTCCAGGCGCATGTAGGCGCGCCAATTCACGGCGCGCAAATCGTCGCCGTGATGAAAATGGCGATGATCGAGAAACTCCTGCCCCGGTCCGGCGAAGCGCGACACGTTATGCCCGCCCACGATGCCGCCGAACGACTTCTGCCAGTGGATCGCGAGCCGCTCCAAACGTTCGAGAAAATGTCTGTCGATGAGAGGACCTTGGGCCAATTTCGCAGCCGCCTTCGCGTGGCTTAGTTGCCCGCAGTCTTCAGAGAGCCGGCCACTGAGGTGATGACACCCTGCAGTAACGTCTCGGTGCCCATGCCGTCGGCATGCGCGTCGAAATTCAGAATGATACGGTGCCGGAGCACGGAAGGGGCCACGTGCCGCACATCGTCGGCGCTCAGGTGGAATCGACCGCGCATGAGCGCGAGCACGCGCCCGCATTCGACAAGCGCCTGCGCCCCGCGCGGCGAACTCCCGTAGCGGATGTACTTGCGAGTAATGTCCGGCGCGTTGGGTGATGTTGGCTGGGTCGCCATCACCAGGTCAATCGCGTAGTCCTGCACATGCTGCGCCACCATTACCTGATGGCAAACTCGCCGCAGTTCGAGAATTTCGTCGCGGGCCAACATTTGTGACACCGAGGCTTCTTCTTTCACGATCGTCCGTTCCACGATCCGGTTGAGTTCGTCTCGCGACGGATAATCCACCAGAATCTTCATCAGGAAACGGTCCAGTTGCGCTTCAGGCAGTGGATAGGTGCCCTCCATCTCGATCGGATTCTGGGTGGCCATCACGAGGAATGGCGCTTCCAGATGATGTGTGGTGTGGCCGCTGGTGACCGTGCGTTCCTGCATGGCCTCCAGCAACGCCGACTGTGTCTTCGGCGTAGCGCGGTTGATCTCGTCGGCCAGCACGAGGTTGGAGAAGATCGGGCCCGGCTGGAATCGCAGCGCCTTCGTGCCGCGCTCATCGGACTCCATCATCATGCTGCCGACGATATCGCCAGGCATGAGATCCGGCGTGAACTGAATGCGGGAATATTTCAGATTCAGGACGCGTCCGAGTGTGCGCAGCAGAGTCGTCTTGCCCAACCCCGGCACGCCTTCCAGCAGCACATGGCCACCGGCCAGCATGCAGATCAGGACACCATCGACGACATCCTGTTGTCCGACAATGATTTTCGCAATTTCACGGCGGACTTGATCCAATTGAGCAGTCGCGGACTGCAATGCGGCGTCAGTAGTCACGTGACTATTGTAAGCAAGAGGAAAGGCTAGGCGCGGCGGCCCCCGGCGCGGGAGCCGTTAACAGCGTTGTGCGGCGAGGGCTTCGCCAAAAGCGTTGGCGTGGTGCTCGACGATTTGTGACATTTCGAGAAGCGCCGTGCGTGCGATCCGTTCGGAGTACCGCGATGCGACCGCGTACTGAACGTTGAGCCAGCGGAAGTTCATTCCGAGCATCGCTCGTTCGAGCGCGTATCCGTCGGCTTCTTCATCGTTGCGTCCGCCAACTCCACTGCTCAGCAGGCTGCTGATCTTCTCATAATCCCGCTGCAGGTCCTCACGAAGCACTGCGAATGCGGGAGTCTCCGCCGCGGTCAGGGTCTGCTGTACTCGCAGGAAATTCAATTCTCTGGATTGTGCCACGTCCGCCGCATAGCTCTGAACAGTCTTCGTGTTCAGAATCAACATGCAGCTGTACCGGAACCAGTACACGAACAACCCAACCGACACTGCGATTATGATTGCGCTTGCGAGCATTCTCGTCCGTTCCTAAGCTTCTCGGCTTCTATTAGCTCCCCCTGCAGTTACAGGTGGGGCCCTTTCTGTCACTGGCAGAATAGCACCACTACAATTGACATCACAATGAACATTTGCGGTTCTAAGCGTATTTCTTCGAAGTACTACGACGAAGGAATAAGAATTCCTTTTCTTTTCAGCCAATTTCTTCGCGCAACGAATTCCCGCCAACTAGGGCCTATTCCTTAGTCGATGTTTCTTCGAATACCATATCGGTCGCCTTCGTCCCATTGTTGAGACAGTATTGTTCATTCAGGCTTAAGTAACTGGCGGTAACGTATTGCTCTACGCCGAATCCTAACTCCCGTGCCACCTGATCGATCCACTCGGGTTCCCCTTCCAGCTCGAGATATACCCCGATCGGTGTCTCGTCCAACAAAGCCAGCCCTTGTTCTCCCTCTCTCTCGAACACCGTTCGGTACTTTTCGTAACGGCGTACCGGCGTAAGGCCGGCGCTCAGTAGAACCGCAATGAGCGCCTCTGCGTTGCCCACTTCGGTCTCAATCTCGGGCCGGTACTTGTGCAGACTCCCGTCGATCGTCCCCAATCGGTCACCGCCCCTCTTCTTGTATGTCAACAGGACCTTGCCGCCATAGTGCCGGATGCGCACGAGTTCCCCTCGCGCTCTTAGCCGCCGTTCGGCATCGTCAAAAAGCGTGTTCTGCTCTAAACACCGCGCGTGCCGTTCCACAAAACCCGCTGCGCTCAGTTTGTTCCGTCCCGCTTCCGCCGACGGAAGCCTCAGCTTGATTTCGATCTCCTGGCTCCCATCAATGCCACTCATGTGCTCATCGTAGCAACGGCGCGGCACCCACCTTGGCAATGACCCACCGCCGTTGTCCTTTCACCCACTCGATGCGTGCGCTCACCCGAGGCCGGGGAATCCCACCCATCTTCTGGAAGGTTGACCAGTCAGGTAGCCGTGATTCCATTGCGTGAACGGATCAATTTCACTTTGGCATAAAACCTGCACTTCCATGGGCAACATGCATCGATCGCAAAGATCGATGCGCAGAGGGCGACGATGCCCAGTTTGTCGCCTGCCCCTTCATGCAGAAGCCCCGGCCTGCCCAGCCCGGGGCTTCGCCTCGTTTGAGGGTCCCTGCCAGGGTTTCTCTTCAGGTGCCCCGGATTACCATAGGTACCGAACTACGTGGACCG
>DASRHX010001122.1:0-7208 GCA_035650295.1 Bryobacteraceae bacterium
CGCCAAACCCGTACTCGGCAGTAAAGGCGTTGGTCTGAATCTTGAACTCTTCCACGGCCTCCACCGAGGGCACAAAGCTTGTCTGGTGGATGCGCGGATCCTTTGCGTCGGTTCCATCCAGGCTGACCACCTGATGCGTCTCGCGCTGGCCGTTGGCCGAGACGGCGAAGCCCGAGCCGGGGATGGGGAATCCACCCAGTCCATCGCCGCGTCCGGTGCGCTCGCCGAACTGAACGCCCGGCACGAGCACGGCAAGCTGGCCGACGTTGCGGCCGTTCAGCGGAAGCTCGATGATGCGCTTGTTCTCGATTACGCCACCGGTGGTTGAGTTCTCCGTATTCAACGTGACCGCCGCCGCCGATACCTCGACGACCTCGGCGAGGTTGCCGACTTGCAACGTGAAGTCCTGGCGCAATTGGGCGGCGGTTTCCAGGCGCAGTCCCTTGACCTGCTCAGTTTTGAAGCCGGCCAATTCGACCTTGAGATCATAGTTGCCGACCGACATGATCGGGAAGCTGTAGTTCCCCGAGTTGTTGGAGTCCACGGAGCGGCTGATGCCGGTGTCCTCGTTAGTGACCGTAACTTTCGCGCCGGAAACAACGGCGCCCGTGGAATCGGTAACCAGTCCCTGGATCGACTGGTTGGTCGACTGCCCCATCATCAATCCACATGCCGCCAATACGGAACAAGCTGAGTGCAGAACTCGTTTCATTGCCTCTCCTCGGAATCTGTTGTTAAACAAAAATCCTGAACAAAAACCTCGTACCGTTGCCCTAGGAATGGATCTCGCCCGCGCCTCGGCCTCGTGCCTGACAGATTGCGAGGAGGGCGAGCAAGTCAAGGAAAACCCCTGTCTTCACGTTCACTAGCACAGGGGGACGCCGCTCCCTTCGCGAAGCCAAACCGCTGTCGCGCCACTACAAAGTGAGCATTCGCCCCGTGGCGAACTGTTTATTAAAATTGGATATACGTTATCACGGAGGGTGGCTGGCTGCAAGGATTCCGATGTGGGGGCGGCATCCCGACTGTAGCGGCGCGCGGAAGAATCAGGGCCGTGGATGCGCTACGCTCGCCCTATTTTTGTGCTGGATAGCCGGTGTGAACTATGGTTAAATAGATTAATTCACCTCTGGTTATATGAGCATCTCGCCCGCCTCACTCCCGTCGCTCCCCGAGGTTCACGCCTCGGTTGGGGTTCAACAACCTTCTATTTGGAAGCGAATCTTCGCGTTTGCGGGGCCGGCCTATCTGGTCAGCGTGGGCTACATGGACCCTGGCAACTGGGCCACCGATCTCGAAGGCGGCGCGCGCTTTGGCTACCAGTTGCTGTGGGTGCTCGTGGTTTCAAACGCCATGGCGATCCTTCTGCAAACCTTAAGTGCGCGGGTGGGAACTGTTGCCGGGCGGGATCTCGCGCAGGCATGCCGCGAGGCGTATCCACGTCCCGTCTCGCTCGCGCTGTGGGTGTTGTGCGAAATCGCGATTGCCGCGATGGACCTGGCCGAAGTGCTGGGCGCGGCGATCGGCTTGAAGCTGCTGTTCGGCATCAATTTGCTAACCGGCGTCATGCTTACGGCCCTCGACACATTGCTCGTACTCTGGTTTATGCGTTTCGGCATCCGCCGTTTCGAGGCGTTTGTGCTGTCGCTCATCTCGATCATCGCCGGATGCTTTCTCCTCGAGATGTGGTTTGCCAAGCCGGTGCTGGGTGAGTTGGTGAAGGGCCTGGTGCCACGATTGAACGGCGAGAGCCTCTACGTCGCCATCGGCATTCTGGGCGCGACCGTGATGCCGCACAACTTGTATTTGCACGGCGCGCTCGTGCAAACGCGGCAGATCGGCAAGAGCGTGGGTGAGCTAAAGGCGGCCTGCCGCTACAACCTGGTCGACTCCATCGTCGCGCTCAACGCCGCGCTATTGGTGAACGGGGCGATCCTAATCCTAGCTGCCTCCACGTTTTATTCTCGCGGCATCGTTGTGAGCGAGATTGAGCAGGCGCACGAAATGCTCTCGCCGTTGCTTGGCACGACGCTTGCCAGCGCGGCGTTCGCGGTGGCTTTGCTTGCCAGCGGACAGTCGTCGACGATGACCGGCACCATGGCCGGGCAGATCGTGATGGAGGGCTTCCTGAGGTTCCGCATGCGGCCGTGGCTGCGGCGGTTGATGACACGCACGCTGGCCATCATTCCGGCGGCGATTACGGTTTACATCAGCGGCGAGGCGGGCAGCTACAAGCTGCTCATCCTGAGCCAGGTGATTCTCAGCATGCAACTGCCGTTCGCGGTCATCCCGCTGATTCACTTTTCGAGCGACCGCAAGCTGATGGGTGAGTTCGTCAATGCCACTTGGGTGCGCGTGCTCGCCTGGACGGCGGCGTCGATTATTGTCGCGCTGAACATCTGGCTTGTGATTCAGACATTCGGTGAATGGATCGAGGCGGCCGGGCCATGGTTATGGGCGGTGCTCGGGCCGCTGGCGGTGGCTTTGGGGGCACTTCTCGTCTGGGTATCCGCGCACCCGTGGATGCCCGAAAAGTGGCGCAAACTCGGGAGTTTGGGAATACCGGTGCCGGAGGCTAAGGCACAAGTTACTGAGGTCGCCGCACCACAATATCGAACGTTGTTGGTTCCATTGGACCACACAGACGCGGACAAAGAAGCGGTGGGTCATGCCATGGCGCTGGCAAAGGTGCATGGGTCGAAAGTAGTGCTCGTGCACGTCGAGGAAGGAGTTACCAGCCAGGTGTATGGCGAGATTGCTTCGACCGCCGAAGTCAAGCGCGGGCGTGGGTACTTTGGCGAGATTCTCGACCGGCTGCACGCCGCGGGCATCGACGCGGAGCTGATTGTCCGCCACGCGGCCAATCCCGGCGACGAGATCGTGAGCGTGGCGAGGTCGATCGCGCCCGACCTGATCGTGATGGGCGCGCACGGGCACCGCGGGTTGAAGGATCTGGTCTTCGGGCAGACGATTCAAGGTGTGCGGCATGAGTTGGCCGTGCCGCTGTTGATCGTGCGCGGCGATAAGGGCGACAAGGCCGGCGGCGACTAAACCGGAAATTTCACGAATAATCGGCTGCGGAGCGAAGACTGTCGATTTTGTTCTGACCTACAACCAGTGGCGATGCTTGCTCGCACTAACGGGCGCCGAGGTCTAGCAGGATGACATCGCTGCTTTTGTGGCCCGCGCTGACGAGCCAATCTCCATTGGCAGAGATTTGAAAATCGTGGATGTGCGATGCATCGACAGCGTTTTGCGGCTGGGGCTCGCCCCCGGACAAGGGTTGGCGCCAGACGATCTGAGCGCCATCTTTGCCAGCGGCGTACAGGACGGAGTCACCGGTGGCGCTCCACCGGATGCCTGAGCGGAAATGCACCCCCTGAGACAGCGGGAAGCGTTGAACGGGCGCTCCGCCTTCGAAGGGGAGAATCGCAAGGGTGCGCGTGCCCCAACTTGCGGCGGGGTCTTCCGACCAGAGGCAGGCGACGCGTTTGCCGTCGCGCGAGATCGAAGGGTATTCACAGCGGCCTTCGCTAAGACGGACGGGCTCGGCGCCGTTGAGCGGAGCTTTCCATGCGGTAGCCCACTTCGCGTTCTTCGCGGTGGTGTAGACGACCCATTTGGAGTCCGGTGAGCATTGAGGGACAGACCACCCCGTGCCGGGCACGATTTGGGCGGGTTCTGTTTCTCCGGCGCGCAAGAGCCAGATGCCGGGGGATTCTCTCGGCCCTCCCATGAAGACGACGCTGCCGTCGGCGCAAGGCGCCGCTTCGGCCGCATCGATGCCCTCGGCGAAGGGGCGTTTGCGGGTTCCGTCCGGGAGCAAAGTCCACAACGCGGATTTCCGGCCGGGGCCGATTTCCTCCAACAGGACGTTCGGCCCCCACCACGCGGCGCGGGGCATCGCGGGAGTTTCGGCTGTGATCTTTCTGCGAAGCGCGGGCGAGCCCTTGGGAATAACCGCGACCGCCGAGAGAATTTGCCGTTGAACGGAAACAACCAATCGGCCGTCCCGCGTTGCGCTTGCGCCTTCGACGAAGCTGAGGTCGTCCGTAAGTCCGCGCACTTTGCCGGCGGGGAGCGAGAGTTCCCAAAGCCGGTAGGCTTGCGAGTCGTGATCGACGGCGCTGAAGAGAAGCGTGTTTGCGCTGGTCCATTCGGTGAAGGAAACGTAGCGCCAGGTCCGAGGGCTGAGCGGGCGGAAACGGCCGGTTTTGGCGTCGGCGGCGATGAGGCGGACGTTGGAGCGGGAGCGATCCACCAGCGTGCAGACGATGGTCGCGCCATCGGGGGACCATGCGGGATAGTCGATCCATTCGGGCAGCGGATGAGAGGCGAGTTTCCGCGTTTCGCCGGCGGAGTTTCCGATCATCAGCGCGAACTCCCCCTCCGGACGGTTGGGGCGGATGAAAGTGAAATGCTCGCCATCCGGCGCGAAGCTGACGGAGCTTTCGATGTCGTCGAAAATCTTTTCACGCTTTCCGGATGCGAGGCTGATTCGCCAAAGCGAGCTTGTGTCGTCTTCCGGGCGCTTGCTTGCGGCGTAGAGGAAGTTTCCTCGGGGATGAAAGACGATGCCGAGGTAATGAATTGGTTCGGGACCTGCCAGCGGAGAGATTTTGCCCGTGGGCTTGTGCAAGAGAGAGACGCCCTCTTCGCCGACGGTTCCGGAGACATAGGCAACGAAGTCTCCTCCAGGGGAAATCGAGGCCTTGAGCACACGGCCATCGGATGTGAGGCGCTGCGGGGCGTGATCCCTGGACATCTCCGGCTTGCTCACCCACGCCGAGACGCCCGCCAACGCGGCGGCGATACCGCAGAGCAGTGCGGCCACGCGAATCGTCATGCCGGACGAGCGGCGGTTGGAGGGAGATGGAACCGGCTCGGCTCCCACGAAACGGTAGCCTTGGCCAGGAACCGTGACGATGTACTCATGTTGGCCTGGCGATTCGCCGAGGGCCTTCCGCAGCATCGACACCGTGCGTGTGAGCGTGTTTTCTTCTATTGTGAGACCGGCCCAAACCTGATCGAGGATGGCCTGCTTGGGCACGGTTTGCCCCGGGCGGGCGGCGAGCATGGCAAGAAGGTCGAACGCTTTCGAGGTGAGGGGAACGCGTTCACCGTTACGGGTGAGCGAGCGCTTGACGAGGTTTAAACGGAAGAGGCCGAATGCATATTGGTCCGGCATTACCCCTATCAAGCGTGCGGATTCGGGTTGTTCCGCCATATTGGCGCGGGCGATTTCACATTATTTCATAAAGTTTCAGGCTCGGGGTTCGCTACCGCCCCTTAGTTTCGACTATGACGCGAATGCGGCTTTTTGCAAGTCCAATTTGGGCGATGGCGACGCTGGCTTTCGGACAGCCGGGCACGTTGTTGATTGTCGAGGTAACGGATTCGACTGCGTATGTGCGCGACACGGCTGAGAATCCGTTGTTTGCCACCAAGACGGCGCCGACGCCGGCCGTTGGTGCGCCGAACTTCCGGCAAGTGGTGGCGGTGGGCGACATCGTGTCGGTCAACGGGCGGCCGGCGAAGGGCACCTACGTCAATTTGAACACACAGGTGATGTTGCAGCCGGACGCGGTGGCGGGTTCTGGAATCGCGGATATCCGCCGCGCCAACTGGAGCGACGGCTACTTCGAGTTTCAAGCCGAGGACGGGCGGATGATCGGTTCGATCCGGACCGGCGGAATGACGAGCCAGACGGGATTCGGGCTGCCGCCGCCGGGGCAAGCGGCGCAAGTTGTGGGCGGAAGCCATTCCGTAATGGGAGGGAACGGGGCGTTTTTGGGCGCACGCGGCTATATGGGCGGGACGCAGGGGGGAACGACGCGCGTCGCTTCGATTACGGAAGACCCGGCACGCCGGCGGGCGCACGCGGGGGGCCTGCAGCGATGGGGGATTTACGTAATTCCCTTGTCGCGGCCCGAGGTGGTGACGATTTCGGGGCAGCCGGCGGTGGCGCACGCGAGCGATTCCACGCCCGTGACGGCTGCGCGGCCGGCTCGTGCGGGAGAGGTGCTGACCTTGTACGCTTCGGGCCTCGGTCCAACGCGGCCGGGCGTCGATGTCGGGCAGCCGTTTCCGGCTTCCGGCCCGGCGCAGGTTTGCAATTCGCCGATTGAGGTGTGGGTGAACGGGAAGGCGGCGGAGGTTTTGTACGCGGGCGGCTACCCGAACGCAACGGACCGGTATCAGGTCAATTTCCGGGTGCCGGATGGGGTAGCCAGCGGGACGGTATCGCTTCAGCTCGGCGCGGCGTGGATACTGGGGCCCGACGCCGGTTTGGCGGTGCAATGAAATCGCTCATCTTCTTTCTTTGCGGGCTTGTGGCGTATGCCCCTCAGGCGTGGACTCAGGGGTACGGAACGTTTGCGCCAACCGGGAAGCTACTTCAGCCGCGGTCCAGTCACACAACCACTCTCCTGCAAGACGGCCGGGTCCTTATCTCGGGAGGATGCGGAAACGCTACCGTGTTAGTAATAGACTGCCCTGCGGAGATCTACGACCCTGCGACGGGGTCTTTCAGAGCCACGGCAAAGCTGATTACCGCGCGCAATAATCACGCTGCTGTGCGTCTGCTGGACGGCAGGGTGCTCATTGCCGGAGGCTACGTCCCCAACGGAGCAGCCGGAAGAGCGGAACTGTTCGACCCTTCTAAGGAGACTTTTGAACCGGCCGGTGTCATGGTGGAAGCGACCGCGAATAACTCCGCCGTGCTCCTTCAAGACGGCAGGGTGTTGTTGCTCGGCGGCAACCTTCCCATACCGGGCGAGTCGCAGCCGCAATTAGCCCAGCTTTACGATCCGGCGACGGGAAAATTTCAGTCTCTGGACTGGCGGGCTCCTAATGGCGTTTCCGCCACCGTGTTGCCCAGCGGGAAGGTCCTAATCGCCGGAGGTTGGAAGAACGGGATCACGTACCTCTTCGATCCCGAAGCTGGCAGTTTTCGTCCGGTAGGCTCGTCGCACCTATACCCATTTAGCAGGTACTGGCATACAGCTACGCTTCTGAGAAATGGCACGGTGCTAGTCACCGGGGGCGACAACGCGGGGGATAATTCGAATCCAACGGCAGAGGCGGCACTCTATGATTTGGCTGCGGAGCGGTTCATTGGCAGTGGCAGCATGGCCGCACGCCGGCAACTGCATAGCGCTACGCTACTTCCCGGAGGTACGGTCCTGGTGGCGGACGGAATCAGTGGT
>DASRHX010001123.1:0-2713 GCA_035650295.1 Bryobacteraceae bacterium
TATGATCTCCCGGCGCTCCCTACTCGCCTCCACTCTTGCAATCCCAGCCCTTCCGCTTTCTGCTGAGCAGCTCACCGGCCGCCTGAAGCTCACTATGCCGGGCGGACGGGCCGACGAAGCGCAGCTCCGCTTCATTGCTCACCTGGGTGTTGAGTGGGTCACCATGGGTGGACCCGGCGCGCCCACCTACACGCCCGAGGGCCGCGTCGTCCTCGGCTCCTCCGAACCATTTGAGGCTCCATGGAAAGAGTCTGAACTGGCGGCTCTTAAACGAAAGGTGGAAAGCTTCGGGCTTAAGATTGGCAACCTGATGTTGCATGACTTCCGCGACGCCATCCTCGGACGCCCGAACGCTGACAGAGATATCCAGCACGTGCAGGAGTCCATTCGAGTTGCGGGCAAGATAGGAATTCCCATCGTCGAATACAACTGGTACGCGCTGCGTGCGATGGGTGGCTATTTTCAGGAACGCGGCCGCGGTGGTTCCATCATGGCCGCGCACGATTACGACCGCAGCCGCAACCTTCCGATGCTCGAGGATGTCGGCGAACACAATGCCACCGACCTTTGGAAACGTTACGAGCGCTTTCTCAAAGCTGTCGTACCCGTCGCGGAGAAGGCAGGCGTCCGCCTCGCCGTGCATCCCAACGATCCACCTCCACCGCGCTATCGCGGCACGGATCAGATCCTGGGCAGCGTCGACGGTCTCCGCCGCGTCTGCGAAACCGTCAAAAGCCCGGCAAACGGCATCACGTTCGATACGGGCGTCACGCGTGAAATGGGCTACAACGTCATCGAAAACATCCAATGGTTTGGTAAGCGAGATCAGATCAACCAAGTCCACTTCCGCAACGTCGTGATGAAGGCCCCGCGGGAGAAGTACACCGAAACTTTCATTGACGCCGGCGATAACGATATGCTGGCCTGCCTAAAGGCGTTGCATTCGGTGGGCTATCCGCGATTGATCCACCCGGACCACGTGCCGCGGCATCCCGACGATCCGAATTCGCGCGGCGGTTGGGGATATGCCGTGGGACAGATCAAGGCGATGATGCGGCAGTTGTGACCGTCACATCCACTAACCGCGTTCGCGGCCATTCGTCTCTCATACAGCAATGAGACTCGCTGGCCTCACACAAGACGTCCGCTATGCTCTCCGCGCGCTCTGGAAGAACCCCTCCTTTGCCGCCATCGCGATGCTCTCGCTCGCCCTCGGCATCGGCGCCAACACCGCCATCTTTACCTTCGTGAACGCAGCGCTGCTGAAGCCGCTGCCCTACCCGCAGGCAGATCGCATCGTGGCTCTCCAACAGCGATTCCTCAGCGGCGCCGGAACCACGGCTGTCCATCCGCGCAGCTTCCTGCCCTGGCGCGATCGCGCGCAATCCTTTGAAGCGATGGCCATCGCCCAGGCCGTTCCCGCGAACACGCAAGCACCGGACGGCGCCGAACAGGTGCCCGGTCTCTGGATGACCGCCGATCTCTTCCGCGTATTTGGTGTCAGGCCTATGCTCGGCCGCGATTTCGCCCCCACCGAAGGAGCCAGCCGGACCAGTATTCGCCGCGAAACGGCCGAACCTTCTGAAGTGGTCATCCTCAGCCACGGATACTGGCAACGCCGTTTTGGTGGTGACCGCGGCATCATCGGCCGGTCCATTCCCATGGGACGCAGATCCGCCACTGTAATTGGCGTGATGCCCGCCGGCTTTCGCGTTGGCACCCTTAGCATCGATATCTACCGCGCCATTCCGATCGACCGCGCAAGGCCGGAATCCATCGGTTCCCGCAGCTTTCTATGCTTCGCACGGCTTCGCCCCGGAGCGACGGTCGAATCCGCCCGGGCGGAGATGACCGTCATCGCAAACCAGGTGTCCGCTGAAGAACCTACCGAGAAAGAGTTCGGTGTCGTGGTTCTCAGCCTCCGCGACTACCTCGTCCGCGACAGCCGCCTGGTTCTTCTGATTCTCGCCGGTGTTGTCGCCTTCGTCCTGTTGGTTGCATGCGCAAACCTCGCCGGGCTTCTCCTGACGCGCGCTCTCGGCCGCCAAGGGGAGTTCGCGCTTCGCACCGCTCTTGGAGCAAGCCGCTGGCGAATCGTCCGCCAGCTCATTGCCGAAAGCACGATGATCGCCGTGCTCGGTGGCGGGCTTGGCGTTTTTCTCGGTTGGGCTGGAAGCAAAGCTCTCGTCCTGATCGCCCAGGACGCCGTATCGTTCGGCCAAATGTCGGACGTCCGCCTGGACGCGCGCGTGCTGGCCTTCAGCGTCGCGCTCTCGCTTCTGACAGCGCTGATCTTCGGCCTTGCCCCCGCCTGGCAGGCCTCGCGCATCGATCTTCAGTCCGCCGTGAAAACTCAAGGGCGCGCAACGAGCCGGGGTCAGAACCGCGCGCGGGCAGTGCTCGTGGTCGGCCAGGTCGCCCTTGCGGTGGTCCTGTTGGTCGGCGCGGGCCTCTTGCTTCGCACACTCAACCAGCTCATGGACGTGAAGGTCGGCTTCGCTACCGAACATGTACTGACCATGCGCACGCTCGTCTTTGGGACGACGGCGTTTCGGTCGGGACTGGTCGAAAGCATCCTCGACCGCGTCGAAACCCTGCCCGGCGTTCAAGCCGCGGGCACGATCCAGTTCCTTCCGCTCTCCGGACACACGAACAATGGTCCATTCCACTTTGTTGGCCGCCCGCTCCCGGCTGATCCCAACTCTATGCAATC
>DASRHX010001124.1:0-2514 GCA_035650295.1 Bryobacteraceae bacterium
CGAGCGCGTCACCTGAACGCTGCCTGCAACACCGTGAGATTCCATGCGACTGGCAGTGTTCACTGTATCGCCCCACAAGTCGTAGATGAACTTAGTCGCACCGATCACTCCTGCCACGACGGGTCCAGAGTTAAGCCCAATGCGAAGAGAAAAATCCATCTTACGGTCGTTGCTGAACCGCTGTGCCTCCGTCGTCATTTCCAGCGCCAGCTCAGCCATTCTCCGCGCGTGGTCGTCGCACTCTACAGGGAGCCCGGCCACCGCCATGTACGCATCTCCGATAGTCTTGATCTTCTCTACGCCGCGCCGCCGGGCCATGGCATCAAAGCGGCGGAACAAATCGTTCAGCAGGTCGACGACCTCGGTAGGCGGTCTTCCGTTTGACAGCACGGTGAATCCGACGATGTCAGCAAATAGGACTGTCACTGCGGCAAAGTGGTCGGCAATCACACTTTCCCCGCTTTTTAGTCGATCGGCAATCGGTCCCGGCAGGATGTTCAGCAGGAGCGCTTCGTTTTCGCGGTTCTTTTGCCGAATTTCGGCAGTCTGTTGCTGAATGCTGTCCGCCATTCCATTGAAGGTGGCCGATAACTGTCCGAGTTCGTCCCTTGAAGTTACGGGAACCCGGACCGAGAGATCCCCCTGGGCCAGGTGCCGGGTGGCGGCCACGAGCGCGTTCACCGGCTTCAAAATCCCGCGGCCCAGCAGCAGCGCCGAAACGACGGTAAACGCCAGAACCAGAAGCGTCAACCGCAGCAACCGTAAGCGGAGCTGTTCCACCGGTCTCAGCGCTTCGTCCTCATCAATGCGCGAGGCGATGGTCCAATTAAGCCCCTCGATGTTTAGCGGACCGTAGGAGACCAGTGAGCGACCTCCTGCGCTGCCGATCTGCCTGCCGGCGCCCTCTTGCCCTGCAAGGGCCGCCTCCACTGAAGGCAAGCGGACTTCCTGGAGCAGCGTTGTCGAGCCATAGGCCTGCATGCGCCGCAGCGTCTTCTCCGAAACGCCGCGTGCCCGCAGGCGCGCCAGATGTCGCTCGGGCTCTTCGATGAAACCGCGCGCACTGCTCCGCATGAGATAATCGGGGCCGACGATCCCCGAGTCGCCGGTTTTACCAAGCCCGTCCCGAGCCCACCCCCGGTTGCCCGAGATCACGTTGTCGATCTCGGTGATGGATAGCTGCAACGCGAGGACTCCGATCCTCTGACCGTCCTTGATGATCGGCGAACAGACGAAAGCGCCTGGCTGTCCCAGAGAAGGCTCGTAGGCCTCAAAATCCGCCAGGGGCACTGCGCTCCCGAACTCTACCGCCCGGGCCTTTCCAAATGTCCGCGCCACGCCTGTGTTCCGGTAAGGTCCTGAAACCAAGTTCGTCGCAAAGTCCGGCTCTTTGAGGACGGTGTAGACGATCTGACCGGTTTCGTGGTCGATCAGGAACAGGTCCACGTAGCCGAAACGCTCAACAAACTTCCGATGCTCGAAGTGGTACTGCCGATGCACTTGGCTATACTCGCTGCCGTCGTTCGCTTGGTTCAGGTAGTATTTCTTGCCGATCGGGTAGGGATTGTTGGCAATGTAGTGATATTGGAGGTAGTACGAGCCGCGGCGGCTGGGCAGGTATTCTTCGACCCGAGGTCGCAGGTCCATGAATTTGCTAAGTTCGATGAGGTAGCTCTCCTGATAATAGCGTGCGACGCCGTCCCTGAGCTGGGAGGGAATTTCCGGGCTATCGAGTTTGCTGAACGCGTCGCGAAACTCGATCATCGAGCTGACAATGATGAGGCTTTCGCTCATCGTCCGAATTTGGTTGAAGACCGTGTGGAAATAGGATTCTACCTGAGAGCCTTTGGAGCGCCGGATTCCTGTTAATTGATTCATGACAGTCGTCGTCAAGCTGTCGCGGGCTGTCACGTAGCCGAGGTAGGAGGAAACCAGCATGGGGATGGTGCTGAGCCCGACCAGCAGGACAGCGAGCTTGACTCCGAGCTTTGTCTTCACAGGTGTCTCGTTATCCTTTGGATTCCAACGTGCTTTTCCCGGGCACCCGCCATCTAGCGGCATCGGGAACGCTGGCTCGCAGCAATTATCAAGGGAGAAGACCGTTGCCGGACTAAATGACCACCTTCATGAATCGACTCGCGATCCAGCCAAAAAGGCAGGAGGCGAGGAAAAAAACAACTAACCAATGTGTTTTCCAACCGAGCACGTCGATGGATCGATCGGGATAGTTTACCGAGATCTGCTGCACGCAGCCCGCTGGGTTCAGAGCAGCCTCGCCGGGGTTCCAGAATTGGTTCCAGAATCCAGAAGTTACGGTCTGAGGCCAGACACGTGCCCACCCTTCAGAAACAACAACAGCCTTTGTGTAAGTCCAATCCGGACCTTGCACCACCAGACTATGGGTTCCGGCCACCTTCCCGCGAATAGCCCAGCTTACCTCTGGGGTGGATGGAAGCCTCAGTGCCGGGGTTTCCCGCGCGATTCCTACGGGACATTGCAGGGTGATTTGTCGCA
>DASRHX010001125.1:0-6526 GCA_035650295.1 Bryobacteraceae bacterium
CCCATCGAAAGGTTGATCGTGCCGGGTCCTTCGAGGATATTGGCACCGGCATTGCCGAATCTTCCGATCGGTGTAACGTTGCAATTGAAGGCGGTCGACGAACCGGGATCGCGGCCAGGACACACGAAAGCATTTCGATCCCACCATAGATCGGCGGTCGGGTTGTCGAGGTGAGGGTTGCTAACCAGGTCTGGCCGCTGGGTGCCGCGGACCGCGGCGTTGGTGCCCGAAGGATCCCCGCCAGTCATTTGCGGAGTGAGCCAAGCGCCTCCTTGCAACAGCGCGATGCCGCTGACGCGCCAGCCGCCGGCCAGTGCGTCGAGGACGCCAGGGGCAGCGCTCATGAACCTCTTGCCCTTGCCGAAGGGGAGTTCGAAGATCGCGGAGGACACCCACCGGTGCCGCCGTGTCGGACCGACGTTGCCGCGGTCATTTCGGCGATCGAGGGAATTAGCGACGCGACCGCCGCCATTCTCGCTCGAGAAGCCGCTGGAGTTGCCCCCCGCGTCGCTGAGGTTTTTGGCCCATGTCCAGGCGGAGGAGAACGTGAGATCGCCACGCACACGGCGATTGACCTCGGTTTGCAACTCGTTGTAGATCGAATTGGCACCCGAGTCGTAAGCATAAATGCGGCCCCAGTAGGGGAACGGCCGATCAGTTAACGGGCGCGACGCGAAGGCAGTGGTGGAGGGTGCGGGCTGATTCAGGTCGGGAGCCCAGGGGAGTTGCACTGTCCGCATTCCGACGTAAGACACGCGCACGCCGAGATTGGCCTTGACCTCGCGCTCCACGGTTAAGCTCCACTGCATCGAGTACGGGTCCCGGAACGTCGGCTGCACCGAGGTGCCGAAGTAAGCGTTGCCAGGCACAGGTGTAGAGATTCCAGTGCCCGTGGATACGCGCGGCCATTGGAATTGAGGCTGGCCGGCCACAATGCTGTTGTTGAAGTCTCGGATGTCGGAGCCGTGCACGCCCGTGAGAGCATAAAAGATGCGTCCGAGTACGGTCATGGTATAGACCCCGAACCCGCCGCGGATAACGGTCTTGTTGTCGCTAAACGGCCGGTAGGCGAAGCCGAATCGCGGGTTGAAGTTGCGCTTGTCCGGAAACCGCAACTGCTCGGGATAACCGGCTTCTTTGGCCGTCAGGAAGGGTGTGCACGGAACGCCGGGAATGGTTACCGCGGTCGACGGGCAGGCGTTGATTCCCAGCAGAAATCCGGGCGCCGTGATCTCGGCGGCCTTCGGATCGGATGGGATAATCACGCGCCCCGTGCGTGGAACGGAGCGGTCGAACTGAGTGATATTGAAGGACGCGTCGGTAAAGGGCGGATGGTACTCCCACCGCAGGCCGAACTCGAGTGTCAGCTTGCGATTTACCCGGAAGCTGTCCTGAGCATAGAGGCTCCAGTGCCAGGAAAGCCCGTCCGTGTCGAAGCCGGTTTTGGCCAGACGAGAGACGTATGGGATGCCAAGGAGGAAGTCGGCGAAGTCGGAGTTTGAGTAACGGCCGTCGAACTGAAAGCGGCCATAGTCGTCCTCGCCGAAGAAGTTGACGTCGGCTTGGGCGCGGAGACGCCGGACGTCGAAGCCGAACTTCATGGTGTGGCGACCCTTCGTCCAACTGAAATTGTCATTGAACTGGAACGTGTAGTTGAACGTGAACGGAGGTTTGGATTTTCCGAAGTTGGTAGTGGCGCCGGAGAACGTGATGCCGGTGAGCCCGTTGTAGGGGAATGGTCCGAGTCCTTGAAATCCGAACCCCTCCACTATCTTGCGTCCGTCGAACTGGTAGGTTCGGGCCGAGTCGTTCTTGCTCAAGCCGATTCGGAATTCGTTCAGATGGCGCGGCGAGAAAGTGTAATTATGCGAGACGACCAGCGAGCGGCTGTCGTTGTACACGTCGTCGGCCGGCAGCAGTTGGTTGTTCGGGCTTACGGTGTTCTGGTTCTTGGCGCTCCAACGCGTAAATGCCGACTGGCGGGCTGAGAACACATGATCGAGCCGGAGGTCGTACTGCCAGGAAGTGATCGGCGCAGCGCGGTTTTCGCGGAAGTTCGCGGAAACTTGCCTGGTGGCTCCCGGACCTGGGAAATTGGGCAGTGGGTAGAATTCGAGGATTTTCGGCCCGATCGAGCTGATCCGGTTGGCGGGAATGCGGTTGCTGGCGAATGGCTGGTTGTTGAGCGGGTCGCGCACGGTAACGGTCTCGCCGCTGAAATCTCCCTGACGCATCAACGCGGTGGGTACGGTGTTCTGAGTGGTGAGACCGCGGCGGAACGACATGCGCTCGTAGGTTCCGAACAGAAACGTCCGATTGCGGACTACGGGGCCACCAAGACTGCCGCCGAAGGTGTTGGCGGTCTTCTGAGGCTTGATTACCGAGCCGAAGGCGTTCGCGTCAAAGACGCGGTTCTGCATATATTCGAACAAAGATCCGTGGATGTCGTTACTACCACCACGCGATGTAGTGGTGATGTCGCCAACCTGGCCAAACTCGGCGTTGTTGCCCACGGCCTGCACCTTCATTTCCGCTATGCTTTCGGCGGAGGGGAACAGTTCCGAGAGCGGGCCATTGCTGCGAACGCTAACGGTGGAGATTCCGTCGAGGGAGAACTCCACCTGGTTTGGAATTCCCCCTTGCAGCGAAAAATTGTTGCCGTTATCGGCCTGCACGCCCGGCAGGAAGGCCAGCAGCCGATACGGACTGGTCGAACCGGCGCCGCGGAAGTTCACCGGAAGCGAGAGCACCTGGCGGTTGTCGAAGCTGGCGGCGATGGTCTGTGTTTCAGTGTTGATTACGGCGGCGGTGCTCTCGACCGTCACCTGTTCGTTCACCGTGCCGATTTCGAGTGCGATATCAACGCGCAGCGTCTGGCGGGCGTCCAGCACGAGCCCCGCCTGGCGGAAGGTCTTGAAGCCGGGGGCCGTGGCGGAAACGGCGTAAGGACCGGGATTTAGATTCAGCGCGTCGTAGTTGCCTTGCCCGTCGGCGGTCACATCGCGCGACACACTCTGGGCGGTGTTGGTAACTGTAACTTTCACGCCGGCCACGACGGCGCCGGATGTGTCGGTGACCGTACCAAGAATCGTACCGAAAGTGGATTGTGCAAGGGCCCACCCAGGCAATAGTAACCCAGCCACCAGAGGCCAAATGATCGATTTCATGGAAAAACCCTCCCCAACATGAAGTGAAATCATTGCATCGTAGCATGCAAACCGGCTGCAGTCCGCAAGAATTTTGTGGGAGGGAGCACAGGTGGAATCAACGGTACCGGACAGTACAATCAACGGCTGCTTCTGGTGCTTTGATTATTGTTTTCGCCACGCATTCGACTCCTAGCCGAGATCCCAGTTTTCGAGTCCTGTACGTCTTCGTCGCAATGGAGGTCGGCTCCCGTCGTCTCGTTCACATTAAAGTCACCGCACATCCGACCGCTGAGTGGACCTCCAGCAGTTCCGTGAGACTCTGCCCAGCGAACTTACCGGTTTCGGTGTTCACATCTTGTTGAAAACGCCTGATCGCTGCCCGAGGCAAACTCGCACAGCGAGCGCTTGATCTGAGGGCTTCATCATGAATACAGGGCTGGAGAAAGAGGCGGCGTAACGTGCATTGATTTATTGCGGAACACAGTGCTGACCGAAGGCATGTTCCCAAAAGGTGTCTCGGGCGATTTGCGCGAATTCCTGGCGGCCGTTGAAGACTTCGCCGCTCGCCGGGGCGCTGGCGCCAAGGTGCATCCGCTCTACGCCGGTTACCCAGATCCCGTTCCGGTTTCGATCACCAAGATATCGACCGGCCCCTGGGGCATGGAAGAACCGATGACCATACCCGAAGAATGCCGGATCGAAATGTACTGGCAAGCCATGCCGGGCGAGTCCACCGCGGAAATCGACAGGGAATTCGCCGCATGGCTGGAAGGGTTATCACGCGAGCCACGCGTCGAGTGGCCCATCCGCCCCTGCCGGGATCGGCGATGGACAGTGCGCACTCCCTGGTGACAGAGTTGGCTGACGCCGGCGAGGCGCATTTTGGTCACCGTCCACGGATCGCCGGCAAAGGCCCATGCGACCTGTGGGTATTTCACGAATTCGGAATCCCAGCCGTGCTCTGGGGAGCGAAGGGCGGCAACATCCACGCTGCCGACGAATACCTCGACCTAGACTCCGCGGCCGACGCATCTGCCATCCTCCTGCGCTTCATTTGTGAATGGTGCGTCACAGTGGAATAATGCCGCGGTCCTTGGGAGGGCAAAGTAGCCGCGACACAGCACGCCGAAATGACTTTTCATAAAATCAAAATGGAACGCTCCCAGGCCAAGAAATGCTCTGCCAGAGCGTCGTTTAGTACGGCGAGCATTCGTCTTCTGTCGCGTATATGCTATGTCCGTGCGGATAATTCTCCTTCTGCTCCCGATGCTCAGCCTCTACGGTCAGGATTTCCGTTCCACTCTCACCGGCACAGTGACCGACCCCACCGGCGCATCCATCAGCGGCGCCAGGATTCACGCACTCAACACGCAGACGAATGCGGCCGCGACCGCCGTCACCAATGACAGTGGCCGCTACTCTATTTCGTTCCTGATTCCCGGCAAGTACGTCATCACCGTGGAGGCGCCGGGCTTCAAGCAATTCGTCCGTGAGAATGTCGAGCTCCAGATCAGCACCAGCGTCGGTCTTGACGTTCGTTTGGAGATTGGGGCGATTACCGAGAAAGTCACCGTGACTTCGCAAATGTCGCAGTTGGAAACCGAAACCGCATCACGCGGCGGGATTGTGGACAACGATCTTCTCGCGGGGGTGCCGAACGCCGGGCGTAATGTCTACCAGCTTGCCTTTGCGATGCCTGGCGTCCACAAGCCCTCCACCTCCCAGGGAACGGAGTTCAGTCTCGATGGCCTCGCCAACTCTCGCACCGCGATCAACGGCGCGGCGAGCGGCGTTGCCGGCACCGATTCCAATACCGACGTGCTGATCGACGGCACCAGCGCCACCAAAGGCGACCGGCAGGTGATCATGATCCCCGCGCTCGAATCGGTGCAGGAGTTTCGAGTGCTCACAAATATCTTTGATGCGCAGTATGGACGAACCGGAGGCGGAATCATCACCACCACCACGAAGTCCGGATCCAATCAATTTCATGGTGCTGTTTTCGACCGCTACTACGATCAGCGGCTGGCCGCCAACAGTTGGGCCAACAACCGCAACAATGTGGCACGCCCGGAAAATACATCTCACAACTACGGCTTTCAGGCGAATGGACCGGTTTGGATCCCGAAAATATTCGACGGCCGCAACCGGCTGTTCTTCATGCTGAATTACGACAATAACCCCAGCAGCAGCCTTTACACGACCCAGTGGACCACGCCCTTGCCCGAGATGAAGAAGGGTGACTTCAGCAACCTGCTGGCGGCCAATGGGCAGCGGGTGGTGATATACGATCCGCTGACGACTCGAGCCTCTGGCAGCAACTTCATTCGTTCGCCCTTCGCCGACAATCGCATCCCGGCCAACCAGATCAACTCCGTGGGCTCGAATATCGTGGGCTACTATCCTGACCCGACGCAGGCAGGGGACACTCCTTCCCACATCAACAATTTCTTTCAAGCCACTCCTAACACGGGCAACCTATGGCAATGGACAGGGCGCCTCGACGTGCGTGTGGGGCAGAAGAACGCCTTTTTTGGCCGCTACGGCGAGACCAATATGATCCGTTGTTGCGATCAGCGGTACCCGGCGAACAGTCCCGCCGAGACCAGCACCATTCTGCCGCGCGGGCGCCGCGGCCGCACTCTCACTCTCGATTGGACGCGCGTGATCAACGCATCCACGACATTCAACCTCCGCGCCGGATTTTCGCGTTTGGAAAACCTTTCCGGTAACGACCAAACCACGAGTTTCGATCCCACAACTCTCGGATTTCCGGCGTCGCTTGTAGCACAGTTCGCGCGGCCGCAGTATCCGCAGATCTCGATGGGCACCTACATGGCCCAGGGCGCCGGACCCTCCGTCCAAGGTGACGATACGTACACTCTCGCCGCGTCGGGCGGGAAAGTGATCGCCACACACGTAATGAAATTCGGCGTCGAGTTCCGTGATTTCCGCACAACGAATCTCAACTTCGGCCCCGCCGGAGGCTCATTCGCCTTCACGAAACTCTGGACGCAGGCCGATCCGAATCGTGCCGACGCGCTCTCCGGCAACGAGATCGCGAGCGCTTTGCTTGGCTACCCCACGTCGGGTTCGCTCACGCTTCCCATCACCCCTGCGTACCGCGCTAAATACTATTCGGCATTCTTTCAGGATGATTGGAAAATCACCCGCAAGCTGACACTCAACATCGGCTTACGTTGGGACTACGAGAGCCCGGTTGTCGAACGATACAACCAGATGACGCGCGGATTTGCATTCGATCAGGCCAGCCCCATCGCCGCCCAGGTATCGGGTAAGCCCGGGATCGAGAATTGTGCAGCCTGCCGTTCACTCACCGGGGGGCTGCTGTTTGCCGAGGCGAGTGGAGACAATCG
>DASRHX010001126.1:0-4572 GCA_035650295.1 Bryobacteraceae bacterium
GAGCGATGGACAATGGCTTGCTCTTACGAGTGCGAGCAATGAAACTCGACACGATATCTGGATAAGTGGGGCAGTTCAAAATGCGACCCCAGTTCATTGGCTGAAGACGGAGTTCGATGAGGCGCTTCCGCGATTCTCTCCTAACGGGCAATGGCTTGCCTATGTCTCCGATGAGACCGGTCGCACCGAGGTTTATATCCGTCCGTTCCGTGGAGAGACGCACGCTGCGGAAGGCAAGATCCGTGTATCGATCGGCGGCGGCGACTACCCCGTGTGGAGCCGCAGCGGCAACGAGCTTTTCTTTATGACGGCGGACGGTAGCATCCATGCTGCCAGTACGCAGAATCTGGGAAGCCGCCAGACTGTCACGCCGCCCGTGAAACTTTTCCGCCCATGCTCCGAAACTGGACTTCGGGCGAATCCTCTCGTACACCAACCGTACATGTGGATCTATGATGTCAGTCCCGATGGCCGTTTTCTGTTCAACTGCATGTCGCAACCAGCGGGGCGCTTCGTGGTGTGGATGAATTGGCGGCTCGCCGATAGCGAAGTTCCGCGCTAAGTCAGATCATTAAAGTCGAAATCGATTGAACACTGCTAAAGACACCCAAGGAATTTGGCCGCAGTTGAGCATGAGAGTACGGAAATGCTACGGTCAGTCCATCTCAGGTGGCGTCCGGCATCGTGCCGGCGCGCGTATCACTGCAAGGTACAGCGCCGCTGCTGCGACAACATATGAGTACGCCTTAAGCTGCGCTGCACGACCGTCCGACCTCGGCGCCTTAGTTGGCTGCCGGCTGTACGAAGCTGTCGGGAGACTATTCGTACCGTTAGTGCCAACTCCGACTGGGGGCGGCGGACCTGCACGCAACAACCCACGGGGGCAGGGGATGATCGCGCGCCGCCATTCATTCACGTGGGGGTACAAATGAGTTAGCCGCTTGAGTTCCTGCGTGATGACGCACCGGTCGCCAACACCGAACTGGCCTGCGGTCACATAGGTAACTACAAAACGGGCAGTCTGGCAAGCCCTAACCGACCATCGTTCCACTCCTCGCGCGGCTCCGCTGCTGCGCGTGCGGACATCCATAGTCGAACGCGCTCGTGATCCACGCAAAGCAGGTCTGCCATGCGGCGTATCGTGCCGTCCGGGTCAGCTCGCAGCCTCAGATCACAGTTGAACAGATGCTGCGTCGCATCATACGCCGGGTCGCCAACGAATGGTTTCGGATCGATAACGAGCCACGGTGCCCGCTGCGATTGAAGGACGTTGCCGGCGTGAAGATCGGTAGCCAGCAGCACCTCGGCAGGGGCGGTGCGCGACAGCTCGTCAAAGAGACGGAGTCCTTCACGAACCAGTCCTGCATCCGGCCAACGGTTAATGTCGGCCAGCGTTTCGTCGCTCCAATGCTTAAGCATGTCTGACAAGGGCCGAAACGGATGGGGTGCCGTCGGTGTGCGCCAGAGCCGTCGCAGGGACTCGGCGATCACCACATCTTGCTGAGGCTCCGGCAGTGCACGCAGCGCTGTGCCAGGCTCGAAATGCTCCATCAAGATGGCGCCGAGGTCCTCATCGAAGTCGAAGAGCCGGACTGTGGGATCTCCCTCCCAGAAAGCGAGCCCGTGCCCTTCGTGCTCTGCTTCCATATGAGGCATTCCCAGCTTTAGAACTACGTGTTGCCCATCCGCTCGCATCGCGGGAGCCATCCCGGAGCAACTCACTTCGTCGCCGTCAAAAGGATCGAGGCGCGTCAGTGACCACGGCTGGCGCAACGCCACTTAGATTTTCCGGTAGGCGGGTTCAAGCCAGTGGGCTGCGCTACGTGTCCTACGGCAGTTATGGCGAGCTGGTGTGGATCTTCAAGAACACTCACTGGTGGTCTGGATGAACTACGCCTAATTTTGTATCCGCTTGGCTTGGCGTAACCCTTATGACCGCTGGATCTTTTCTTTTCCTACTGAAATAAACCTCGACATGGTCTGTCCGGATTTTGGGCGATCTTTCGTACTACAGATCATGACGCCTCGAAGTTGAATTACCGCCAGATACTGGCTGATGGCACGCGCGTTCAGCCGTGCGCTCGATAGCTCGCTTCTTGGCGCCATAAAGAACCGCACCCTGGGACCTGGACAGGTGAAGTGTACCTGCCCGTTCTTCCAGAGACTTTCGAAAGGTGAATTTTATGAGAATGAGAACACGTGAAAATTTCGCTGTCACCATGACAGCCCTGTTAACCCTGACAACGATGATACCGGCTCGCGCCCAGGTGCCCGAAAACCCGTCTGCAAACGCTGGGTTCTTTGTTCATAGCGGAGGTGCCGCGAAGGCAAAGCGCGCCCGAACGCAGACGTTCCCCACAAATTTCCCGGTGTTCAACGGTTTCCGTCCGTTGCCCCTCGCCACTCTGTCCTTTGTCGTGCCCGCCAACCAGTCGGAGTTGTTCAACGTCGCGTTTTCCGCCGAATGCTCAAAACTCGGCGGCGGCCCATTGAACATAGCCGTGTTTCACACGATTAACGGTGTTGAACAGCCACCTCTGGAGCCATTTGACGGCGCCCAGTCCTTCTGCTCAGTACCGACTCCCGCTACCCACTCGGGGCTCTGGGTTAGAAGGGTAGGAGCCGGCACGCATGTGTTGCAGGTGATGTTCTTGAACCCAGGCCCCGCCGGCTCCGTCGGCGTAATAGATGACTGGACGTTCGAGCTTGTGGTCTATGACTAAGCACATGACACCGCAACTCGTTGTCTGGTTGCTGATTGCCTCCGTTTACAGTTCGTCCTGTTTCGGACAGCAAGAGCTACGGAAGGGAGCTGCTCCGGCGACGGAGCAGCTCTCCGGAATCCGTGTTGAGAAAGGCCGCTTGACTGCCAAATTCAGGAACTGGTCCTTGCAATCAGTGTCTGAACATCTCGCTGCCAGCAGCATGGTGAATCTTGTGCTGTCTCATGGCCTGGAGGAGATACTGGTCTCGGCCGATATGAACGGCGTTGAGCTTGACGTTGGACTCCGGACCTTGCTATCCGGTTACGACACGTTTTTCTTTTACGATGGCTCCAGGAGTTTACCTGCTGCGCTGCGCACCGTGTGGGTTTATCCAAAGGGTAGCGCTTCGGCGCTCAAGCCCGTACGCCCTGAGCAGTGGGCCAGTCGTAATGAGTTGGAGACAGCTCTACGCGACAGCGACACGGAGGCTCGGGCGTTGGCCTATGAAGCATTGATGAGCCGGCCGGATCAGCGCAGCCGCAGCCTTGTGATCGACGCGCTAAAGGGGAGGGGGGAACGGGACTCCGGTCTACGGGAACGACTGCTCTCGACGGCAATTAGCAAAGGCGTCGATGTGCCCGATCACGTTCTCGCAGATCTGGCGCGTACTGATCCCTCGGATCAGATTCGGTGGATCGCACTCGATGCGCTATCGCAGCACCCGTCTGCGAAACAGATCGCCCAGGCAGCGCTAGCCGACCCGAGCGAGGCCGTCCGTTTCAGAGCGAAGGAGATTATGGAGGAACGTGAAAGCCGACAGGCGAGTGCTGTGGCCAGCCCAGACAACTAACGCCATTGGCAGGCAAGTGGTATCGCCTGAACAAACAGTGCAAAAGGGGCTCCGCAGTCTTAAGCGAATCGTTCGATACCGAAGCGATTGGTAAAGCTGGCGACGTTGATCGCCACGACAGTTGCCAACCTGGATCTGTTGTCCCAGGCTTACCGAAGTGTCTTACCTTCGAGGTTCGCGAATCGTATCTCGTGCCACTCGCCTCCGACGCTCGGTCGTTCAGTCTGAGAGAGGAGTGTTGGTTCAGGTGCGTAGTCATCAGCCCGAGTTCCATTAGCGTCGAAACTCGCTTAGGCCTGCCGCGATTACACTGAGAACGTGACCGAGCCGCGAAACAAACACGGACCTACCGCACGCCGCCTGGGGCGCACCGCACTGCGCCGGCAACCTGAGCACCATCACCACGGACGATCGCGCCGAGATTATCTGCGGTGAATGCGGTCTCGTAGTTGTCAGGGTCCCTGCCGCCGACCTACCCGCGACCCTACACCGCATGGAGAACACTCGCCTGACGACGCTGCCACATTCCTCGTTCGGCGACGATGATTGTTGCGGCTGTCTCGAAGCGTTCATCTGTGGCGACGAAGCCGACATAGTGTGCAACGAGTGCGGCACAATTGTTCGAACAGTCCCGACCTCGGATCTGGAGCGGACGCTTAGCGAGATGGAGCTGACGCTCGATTTCGTTAGCGAGATTTGCCCGCACTGCGGGAAAGCGAACGTGATGTCCGGCTTCTCGGCGATTATGGCGTACACCTGCCGCGAGTGCGGAGAAGTCGTGAGGCTGTCGGATGATCCTGATGTTGAGCGGTTCTTCGGGCCCGAGGCGGATCGGTGATGCTGGTCTCCGCAGACGACGGACACTGGATATCCTCGCTGGTGCGGCAGGGACTGCGACAGGGCAAATGGACATCGTTCTGCGGACCCTGCTTTTCGCTGCCTGGCGAAGGAGCCGTCGGTAAACTTCCACGGCTACTCTCTCCGGCGCTGCGACACGGATAAGCACTATGCCTTTTC
>DASRHX010001127.1:0-3494 GCA_035650295.1 Bryobacteraceae bacterium
GACCGCCGGCATGAGCATTGCCGAAGCCCTCGTCGCGATGTGCGTCGTGATGCTTGTCATCCTCGCGCTCTGCGCCTTTTCCATGTTCGCCACCCGCAGCTTTGCGACCATGTACAATTACGTCGACCTCGACGACGACAACCGCATCGCTATGGATACTCTCACCCGCGATGTCCGCCAGGCCAGGCGCGTCATCGATTGCACCGCCAGTCGTCTCGTCCTCGAGGATCCCAATGGCAACACCCTCGGTTACATCTACGATGGGGGCGCTCGTACTTTGATTCGTACCAACTCCGCTACTCCGGCCGCCACCAAAGTCATGCTTACCGAATGCGACCGCATGCTCTTCAAGATCGGCCAGCGCAACACCGTCGCCGGTGGCTACGACGTCTACGCCGCAGCCACGCCCGCAACCGCTAAAGTCGTCAACGTGAGTTGGCTTTGCTCCCGCACCCTCTTCGGCCGCAAAGCAAACACCGAAAGCGTCCAAACCGCCCGCATCGTCATCCGCAAGCAGGGCAACTGATTCCCGTAGCCGGCGACTTTTCCGTTGCGCGCCCTGCCACGCCGGGCAAGTACAGTTTTCCTCATCGCGGACTTTCCTTTCTCCCGATTCATGGTTAAATATGGGTCTAGTGAGCATGAACCTATGCTGGAAGACCTGGGTGCTTTGTAGCCTGGCGGCTGGCACTGCCCTCGCGCAATTGACGCCGCCGCCTCAGGAGCCGATTGTCGGCGCGCGCATGCCGGCCCTTAGCCCGGACGGCAAGCAACTTGCCTTCGTTTATCGCGGCGACATCTGGGTCGCGCCGTCCAAGGGCGGCCGCGCCATGCCGCTCACCCAGCACATTGAGACCGATGCCTACCCGTTGTATTCGCCGGATGGCAAGTGGGTCGCCTTCTCCAGCAAGCGTAATGGCAACTGGGACATCTTTGTCATCCCGGCCGACGGCGGCCAGGCCAAGCAACTCACATGGCACTCAGGCTCTGAAATCGCCCACGGTTGGAGTCCTGATGGCAAGAACCTCGTTTTCGGCGCCAAGCGTGACAGTCCAAATTATGCCCTGTTTGCCCTCAACGTGGCCGACCTCCACTCGGACGTCCTCTGCGAGGACTTCGCGCCGCTCAGTTACGCCAGTTACTCTCCCGACGGCAAGCGCCTCGTCTATAGCCGCTACGGTTTTTCCTGGACTCGTCCCCGTTACCACGGTTCCGCCGCGGCGCAGATTTGGCTCATGGACCTCACCAGCAACGATCACCGGTATCCATTCAGCACCAATGACCTTCAACATTTGTGGACACGTTTTCTGCCGGACAACAAACACCTGATTACAGTCACGGCCGCTGAACCCACGCCCTCAAGCAGCGCGCTGAATGACACAGCCGGGACCTTCGAAGACAACCCCCAGCGCACGCCCAACCTGTGGAGGGTCGATCTCGAAGGTAATCGCAAGCAACTCACCACCTTCAGCGGTGGCGCAGTCCGCTGCCCGACTGTTGCCGCAAAGTCCGGCGATGTCGCTTTCGAGTACGGTCCTGACTTGTGGTTCATGAAGGATGCGAAGGGCAAACCCGCGAAGATCAAACTGCTTGTCGCCAGTGACGAAAAGCAGACCACCCGCCGCCGTGAGAAGCTTTCCAATGGGGTAGGGGAGGCCGAGCCCTCGCCCGACGGCAAGACCTTCGCCTTTGGTTTGCGCGGAGATATTTGGACCGTCGCGATCAACAAACCGAAGGGTGTCGCCGGCCGCAACGCGGAATTCGCCCGCCGCCTCACCGATTGGGTAGGGGACGACTCTGATTTTTCATGGTCGCCCGATGGCGACAAACTTTACTTCACGTCGGACCGCGAGTTCACCACTCGCGTTTACGAACTCGACCTCGAGACTCTCGAAACCAAATCGCTCTGGAATCGAAATGAAAACGTCACCGGCTTGCGCGTCTCGCCCGATGGCGAGCAGCTCGGCTTTTGGGTTGCGGGTAAAGACGGTGGCTTGCACATGCTGGACCTCGATACGGGAGAAACCCGGCGCGTCGTTAAAGTCCCTGGGCCGCACTGGAATGGCATCGGCGGCGGCGATTACGCATGGTCGCCCGACATGAAATGGATCGCTTACACTTTCCGCGGCGAGAGCCGCGCGTGGAATATTTGGATTGTCCCCGCCGAAGGCGGCGATCCCATCAACGTCACCCGCCTGTATGCGCGCCACTCCCATCCGGCGTGGTCCCCCGACGGCAAATATTTGTTCTTCCAGAGCAATCGCGATGGCGACGGCCTTTACGTGCTGCCACTCAAAGCCGAATCAGTCCGCACCGCCGACACGGACATCAAATTCGAGAAGCCGACCAACTCCGTCACGGTCGAGATTGATTTCGAAGATATTTCCCGGCGCATTCGCAAGCTTGCCTCGCAGGAACCCGACAGCGACCTCCTTATCACACGTGAAGGCCTGATTCTTTTCGTGTCGAATGGCGATATCTACTCGGTGACTTACGACGGCAAGGAGACCAAAAAGCTCACGACTGGCGGCGGCAAGTTCCAGCTCCGCGTCTCGAAAGACGGCAAGAAAGCCTTCTTCATCCAAAGCGGCGAGCTGTACACGATGAATCTCGACAGCAAGAGCACCGAAAAAGTGGCCTTCACCGCCGAATGGGAACGGGACGTTCGCGCCGAGCGCCGCGCCGCTTTCACCCAATTCTGGCGCTCGTATCAGCGCGGCTTCTATGACGCCAATTTCCACGGTCGCGATTGGAGTGCCATCCGAGATCGTTACGAACCCTTGCTCGAGGCCGTCGAGACGCACGATGAATTCGCTACCGTGCTTCAGATGATGGTCGGCGAGCTCGAGTCATCGCATTCGGAAGTCACAGCCGCCAGCAGCACCACTCCGGGCACCGTCAGCCCCCATCTCGGTTTCTCCTTCGATTACAAGCATTCCGGCCCGGGCATCAAGGTCGGCCGCGTCCCTTATGCATCGCCCGCCTGGTACGCCCGGACCCAGATCCGCGAAGGCGAGTACGTCCTCGCGATCAACGGCACCGACGTCAACCTCGACGAGAAGCTCTACCAGTTCATCAATGACAAGCAGGACCGCGAATTCGAGTTCCTGGTGAGCACCAACACCAGCAAATCAGACGCGCGCAAAGTGAAGTACAAAGTCCTCTCGCAGGAGGAATGGACCGACCTCAATTATCGCAATCGCATCGAGCGCCTGCGCAAATACGTCGAGGACCGCGGCGATGGCAAGATCGGTTACCTGCACCTCTCCGCAATGAGCTACAACAATCAAGCTCGATTCGAACGCGAAGCTTACGAATATATCGTAGGCAAGCAGGCCATGATCATTGACGTGCGCTTCAACGGCGGCGGCAACATCGCCGATACGCTCATCGATTGGTTGGAACGCAAGCCCCACGGCTTTGTCCGCCCGCGCGATGCCGTGCGCGAGCCGTCCCCGCATCACGCCTGGGAAAAACCCATCATCGTTCTCATG
>DASRHX010001128.1:0-7255 GCA_035650295.1 Bryobacteraceae bacterium
CCAAGCTGCCCGCCCGCTGCTTGCCGTAGTCGCCACGCACACCTCACGCGGCGGCTTCCGCGCACAACGCCGCACTGCCGCCGCGCCACAAACGCCTGTTCCCACGACTCCCTCTCGCGCCTTGGCCCCGAATGCCGCGCGGATAGCGCCCGGCCGCAACGCTCAATGTCCCTGCGGCTCCGGCCTGAAGTACAAACGTTGCTGCGCGAACAAGCAGCAGGCGGCGGCGTAGCCTTATGGCTTCACCTCCAGCATTCTCGGCCCGGTCAGTCCCGAACCCCCATCGCACCTGAACACCGCGCCCGTAATATAGGCCGCTGCGTCCGAGCACAAGAAAACGGCCAGGTCTGCCACCTCACGCTTCGTGCCCAACCGGCCCAGCGGCGTGTGCTCGCATACCGTGCGTCGGGCTTCTTCTGTCGGCGCCAGCCGGCGCATGCCTTCTGTGTCGTCGATCGGTCCCGGCGTGATGCACACCGTCCGCACGCCCTCCGCGCCCCACTCCAGCGCCAACGTCTGCGTTAACAACTCCACACCCGCCTTCGCCGCGCACACGTGCGCCTGCATCGCAAACGGCTGGTGGGCGTGATTGGCCGAAATGCTCACCAGCACCGCTCCCGGCTTGCGCAGCCTGCTGTATGCCGCGCGATACGTGTGAAACGTGCCCAGCACATCGATATCCATCACCGCCTTGAACCCGTTCGACGACATGCCCGTCACCGCCGCGGGAAAGTTGCCCGCCGCGCCCGCGAACACGAAGTCCAGCGGACCATGTTCGGCATACGTTTGCTGCAGAGCTTCCTCGATTGCCCCGTATTGCCGCACGTCACAGGCGTGACCAGAAGCTCGCAACCCACGCGCCAGCAAGCCCTCCACCGCTCCCGCCATCTTCTCTTCGTTGCGGCCCACTAAGACCACCCGCGCCCCCAGTTCGGCAAACCGCTCGGCAATCCCCAGCCCGATCCCGCTCGTGCCGCCCGTGAAGAACGCCGTTTTGCCCGCAAACAACCCCTCGACAAAGACACTCACTTCGCGCCTCCCCACAACCGCTTCAACATCGACACCTGCCCGGCATGATAAAGGTCGTGCGACGCAATCCCCCGCACCAGGTACAACTGTTTCTCGGTGAACTTCGGCATCTTCGCGATCGCCTCGCGCAGAGCCCTGTGCTCCCGCCCTAGCAACTCCAAATCCTTCCGCCACTCCGCCTCGCCGCTCTTCCCCTCCGGCCGCGCAAACCAGTTCGATCCCTTCAACGCAAACGATCCCCGCTTTTCCCCCGTCAACCTACGCCGCACCGCGTACTTCCAATACGCCGCATGCACCGTCAACTCCCAGATGTTGTGCCGCCCCTCGCCCGGCCTCCACGCCGCCGCTTCCGCCGTCACTCCACGCAACGTCCCCCGCAAATTCGGCCCATGCCACGCCTTCTTCTCGTATGCTTCGTCAATCAACGCCAGCAGTTGCGTCTTGTCCATTCCAATAGCTCCTGTCTAAGGTTCGCCACCGCCTGATCCCCTCTGCACTCCATGACACGTGACGCAGTTCAAGGTCTGCGCTAATCGATCCATGCGATGGCTTCCCTTACGGTACGGATGCAGATCGGAGTGACATTGCGAGCACTTGTATCCCCGGTCCAACACCTTCCGATGAGATTGTTGGTAATGCCAGTAGCCATCCCTCTCCTTCGCGACGTCCTCGGCAACCACATGGCACTTCGCGCACTCGCTGTCGGCGAATTCGCCCCGCGCCAATGCCTGAGGTGCGGGGCGAATTTGTGCCTTGCTCACCGCTGATCCTTGTGCCTGAACCGCGCGCCCTGCCACGCGCCCCATATACATTCCCGGTCCGAGAAATGTGCCTTCCAGCGCGGCGCGGCCATTGATACCCCCGAATCCCGTTACCTCACCCACGGCGAACAATCCCGGAATTGCGTTCCCCGCCGAGTTCAATACGCGGCACTCCGTGTCGACTTTCACGCCACCCATGCTTTTCCTCGTGATCGGAAAGAATCGTGCCGCATAGAAGGGCGGAGTGTTGATCGGCTTAGGTTTCGGCGTCGTCCGGGGACCGAAAGCCTGAAAGTCCTCGTCCACGCCTTTGGTGGTCAGTTCGTTGAATCGTTCCACGCTCCGTCGTAGCGCATCTTCCGGGACTTGCATCTTCTTCGCCAGTTCGTTCAGCGAAGGCGCGCTCAGAACTACGCCGTCCCGCTCGTAGACAATCTTCGAAACATCTCGAAAGTTATCCCATCCTGCGAGCGTAATCGAGAACCCGCGCTTGCCTTGTTCGTCGAACACCGTCCAGTAACTCCCGCCCGGCTGCCTTAAGAGTGACGCCAGTCCGCTTTTGGGATCGCCGAACTCTTGCGTGAAACGGTTGCCCGATTGGTTCACCCAAATGCCATTGAAGTTGAATGCCGCCAACCCGCGGCGGCCTTCGGAATCCCGTGGATCCGGCAAGCCCATAATGTAATTCCATTGATGGTCCATTCGCTCCAGGATGCCGCCGCTCCGTACGGCCATCTCGTGTCCGTCGCCGGTTGCCGTGTGAGCCGATCCGAGCAACAAACGCTGCGGCTTCGGCTCGCCCGCCGGCCAATTCCGCAGCACCATGGAGAGATTGTTCCCGAATCCGCCGGTTGCCACAATGATGTTTCGTGAACGGATCGTCCGCTTCTTCCCGGTGCGAACCTCCAGAGTCCGCACTCCTGCGACGCGTCCCTTCGTGACGACTAGATCCAAGGCGCGCGTGGCCCAAAGAAACCGCACGCGCGGATGCCGCAGGCACTCCTGAAAAATCGGACCCACCAGTCCCCACCCTTTGCCCTTTACCAGGTGCAGGCGTGGCACGGTATTGCCCGGTGGTCTTACGAGAAACTCGAATCGCACCCCAAGCCCTTCCAGCCAGTCGTAGAGATCCACTTTGGAATCCCGCACGTAGCGGGACACCCACTCAGGCCGGGCATCTTCGCCTCGCGTCTGAAAATCCTTGGCGGCCAGTTCCGGCGAGTCCTCGATTTTTTGCGCCGCTTGCAGTGGCGTCCGGACGAGGCAAACAGCGCCATTCGACAGAATCGCGTGTCCTCCACCGGCTGTGGCTTGATCCACGACGAGCACCTGCGCTCCACCGTTGGCGGCCTCCAGCGCCGCGCTCAGTCCGGAAATCCCCGCCCCAATTACCACGACATCCGCGGACCTCTGTCCATTTGCCGCAAACGGAAGGCAAAACGCAGTCATGGCTGTTAGAAACGCTTTGCTTGCCATGGCCAGATTCTATACTGCTACAACGTGCCCGCCCTCCAATTCCAAATCCTTCCGGCCCTCTGCCTCGCTGGCCAAGAGAAATCGGCTGGCCGCCCCACTACTTCATCGAGCCATGCCCGCCGTGCCGACCTTCCGGCTCAATGAAGCCGTCAAACGGAACAACAAACGGTTCCCAGAGGATTTCATGTTCCAGTTGACCGCCGGAGAGTGGGACTCTTTGACATCGCAAAAAGCGATATCAAAACCCGGCCGCGGCGGCCGGCGGACCCTGCCCTATGCCTTCACCGAACATGGAGTGGCCATGCTGTCTTCAGTGCTCAATAATGAGCGCGCTATCGCCATGAACATCCTCATCGTCCGCGCGTTCATCAAGCTCCGTGAGGTCCTGGCTTCCCAAAAAGACCTCGCCGCCCGCATCGAAAACCTCGAATCCCACCAGCGCCGCCATGCCTCGGTTATCAACATCCTGGCCGATGAAATCGAACAACTGAAGACCGTTCCGGCGCCCTCCAAGCGCCCTATTGGTTTCCCCTCCGCACGGGTCCGCTAACCTAGACAATTGGCCCCCGCCCTCCAATTCCACATCGAGGCCACCTGCCCCGTTACCGGCGCGCGCGCGGGCACGCTCCACACCCCGCACGGCGCCATTCCCACACCCGTCTTTATGCCCGTCGGAACCCAGGCCACTGTCAAAGGGCTCACCCAGCGCCAACTCGCCGACGACCTCGACGCCCGGATCATCCTAGGGAACACCTATCATCTCTATCTCCGCCCCGGCCACGAGTCCATCGACAAGCTTGGCGGTCTCCATCGCTTCATGAACTGGGACCGCGCTCTCCTCACCGACTCCGGGGGCTTCCAGGCCTTCAGCCTCTCGCAACTCACCAAGGTTTCCGACGACGGAGTCCTGTTTAGCTCCCATCTGAATGGCGACCGTCACCTCTTCACTCCCGAGTCCACCGTTGACACGCAACTCGCCTTTGGTTCCGACATCTGCATGGTGCTCGACGAGTGCCTCCCCTATCCGTCTTCACACGAGCACTCGCGCGTCTCCATGGAACGGACTCTTCGCTGGGCCCAGCGCAGCTTCGACCACTTCCGCGCACGGACGGCCGGGGAGCCTCGCCGCCAGCATCGCGCCAATCCACTGCCCCAAGCCCTCTTCCCCATCGTCCAGGGCTCCATGTATCCCGATCTGCGCTCCGAATGCGCCCGCCGCCTCGTCGAACTCGAAGCCGAAGGTTATGCCGTCGGCGGTCTCAGCGTCGGGGAACCGCGCGCCCTCAGTATGGAAATGACCGAGGCCACCGTACCCCACCTTCCTGCCATTTGTCCCCGGTACGTAATGGGAGTGGGTACACCTGAGGAACTACCCGAATATGTTGCCCGCGGCGTCGACATGATGGACTGTGTCATGCCCTCCCGCAATGCCCGTAACGGCTGTCTCTTCACCACTAACGGCAAGCTCATCATCAAACATGCACGCTATAAAGAGGATTCGCGCCCCGTAGACGAATCCTGCTCCTGCTACACCTGCTCCCATTACTCCCGCGCCTACCTTCGCCACCTATTCATGTCTGGAGAAATCCTCTACTCCACCCTGGCAACTTTACACAACCTCGCCCGGTATCTTGACATCATGCGGGCGATCAGGCAGGCTATTGTGCTTGGGACGTTTCCCAGATTTCTAGATTCCGTGCGGTCCCAGCCGGTGGAAGATCCGTCGTAGCTTCCGCTGCCTTCCCAGATCTCCTGCATCTCGAGGCAGTCACGCTCGCAGCGGTATACTGCCTCCGCATCTGGCGCCCACTCCGAGGCGATCGTGGTTCTTGGCTTTCTACTCCTGCTCCAGGCGGCGCCGCAAGGCAACCCTCTGCTCCAGTTCCTGCCGCTGATCCTGATCTTTGGTATCTTCTATTTCCTCCTCTTCCTGCCCATGCAGCGGCAGAAGAAGGCCCAGAAGAAAATGCTGGAAGAACTCCAGAACGGCGTCGTCGTGGTCACCAGTGGCGGTATCATTGGTACGATTAGCGGGGTTGACGGGGATACACTCACTTTGCGTGTCAAGCCGGACAATGTTCGCCTGCAGGTGGCCCGCTCCGCCGTAACCAGCGTCGTTTCCGAAGAGAACAAATAAGCCATGTATAAGAATTTGAAGTTGAAGGGACTGATCATCCTGGCAGTCCTGTTGGCCTGCACCTACTCGATCATCGGCCTTCCCAAATCCAAGGATGAGCTGATGGCCAACTTCCAGAAGAACATCCGGCTCGGCCTGGACCTTCGCGGTGGCAGCCACCTTGTTTTGCAGGTGCAGGTGCAGGACGCATTCAAAGCCGATGCGGATCAGGCCATCGAGCGCATGAAGGACGAGATGGCCAAACAGGGCATCACCCATACCGCCATCGAACGCAACGACCCGGGCTTCGATAACGCCGACAAGATCGAAATCACCGTGAAGGGCGTGCCTCTCGATAAGACCGGCCCCTTCCGTACACTCGCCGCGGATTACCTGTCGCAGTACAACATGTCGTCGATCAACTCGACCGACTACCGCTTTAACATGAAGCCGACCGAAGCGCTGGCCGTTCGGCGTCAAACCGTAATAGCGGCCATCAATACCATCGAGAAGCGCATCAACGGCCTCGGCCTCGCCGAATCCACCGTCCGCCAGCGCGGGCGCAGCGACGGCGAAGCCGAAGTGCTCGTCGAGATGCCTGGCGTTGACGATCCGGCCCGCATCAAACAGATTTTACAAACCGCCGCCATGCTCGAGATCACCTCCGTGCAAGGTGGTCCCTTCTCCACACCGGAACAGGCCATGACCCAGAACAACGGCGTGCTGCCGTTGAATACGAAGCTAGCCAAATCGGTTGCCCGCGGGGCAGGTGACATCGAAGGGTGGTACATCGTCAGCCGTACCGCCGTAGTCACCGGCCGCGACCTGCGCAACGCTCGTGCCGGCCGCGACGAAATGGGCAAGGCTTCCACCGATTTCACACTTTCGCAGGATGGCGGACGCAAGTTCGGGCGCTATACCGAACAGAACATCGGCCAGCGCCTGGCCATCTTGCTCGACGGCCAGATCCGTAGCGTCGCCACCATTCAGAGCCGCATCGAAGACTCGGGCCAGATCTCCAACATCGGCACCGAACAGGAAGCCGCCGACCTCGCACTTGTCCTCCGCGCCGGCTCGCTTCCGGCGAGCGTCATTTACCTCGAAGAGCGCACCGTTGGGCCGTCGCTCGGCGCCGATTCCATCCGCCAGGGCTTCATTGCCGGAATGGCGGGGCTTATCGCTGTTGTCGCCATCATGCTCGTGTATTACAAAAAGGCCGGCATCAATGCCACCATCGCCCTCATCATCAACGCCATTGTCTTGATCGGCATCCTGGCCTGGTTTGAGGCGGTCCTCACGCTGCCCGGTATCGCCGGCATCATCCTCACCATCGGCATGGCCGTCGATTCCAACGTGCTGATTTTCGAGCGCATCCGCGAGGAACTCCGCGCCGGCAAAGCGATTCCGGCGGCGATTGATGCCGGTTTCGACCGCGCGTTCTTGACGATCATCGACACCCACGTGACCACCATCGTCAGTTGCGCGTTCCTCTTTATCTTCGGTAATAGTGCAGTCAAAGGATTTGCCGTCAGTCTCGTCATCGGTTTGGCGGCAAACGTCTTCACCGCCGTGTTCATCTCTCGCGCCATCTTCCAGTGGGAGTTGAACCGCAACCCGAAGATGCAGGAGCTGAGCATCTGATCCAACGCGCTCATGCCGCAGCGCGGCGGGCGCGATGCTCGAGAGACGATTGTGATAGTTTTTGAACGTCCAAGCCAGGGAACAAATCAGGAATCGCCGGTGTCTATTGGTCTGAGGCCCGGAAACCGGCGGTAATCCAATATGCAGATTTTCGCCAATACGAACTATGACTTTCTGGGCAAGAAAATGCCCTTCATCCTTGCTTCGCTGCTTTTGCTGGCGGCCGGCTTCA
>DASRHX010001129.1:0-9235 GCA_035650295.1 Bryobacteraceae bacterium
CCGCATCTTTCGATGCGAGAAACGCGCGCGTCACCTCGGGCGGCGGCAACAGCCCAATTGTGTCCAAATACACGCGCCGCAGAAAATGTTCGTCGCTCGAAAGCCCCGATGGCCGGATGTTCAACCGCCGCAGCTTGCCGAACACCTCGCGGTCGATTACATTCCCGGTCGCTGCCACCTCGGGATAATCGGCGCCCGGGACGTCGTTGCCCACCATCATCCGCGCCGCTACCGCTTGCCCCATCGTCCGCACCATCACCGCCGTTTCGCAGCTATGCAGCGCTTTCACCAATCCCTTCGCATCCACTTGCACACAATCCGGATCGTTCGCCGAGTACTGCACGAGCCGTGTCACGTCTCGCACGCTGCGGTCCGTGTACCATGCCGTCACCACCAACTGCTGCTTCTCCCCCGCGCCGGTCAGCACGCGCTCTTCCGGATATACCGTCAACTTAGCGACACGCACCGAATCATCGGCGTCGTAAGGCGCGCCTTGCCTGATCCAGTCGGCAATCGTGCGGTACTGCAGCGAATCCGCCGTAAACCGAAAGCCTCCGCCGTGCGCCACCTGTGCCGTCGCCTTGGTCAGAATCAGGCTCTTCTCCGGCTCCTTCACGTTCACACGCGGCTGCTTGCCCGCCGTCAACGACTCGAAGTCCAACTTCGGCTCATACCCGAATAGCGACAGCTTGAATCCGCGCTGCCCGCGAATCGACCCATGGCAATTCGCTCCGGCGCAGCCCGACATCGTGAAGATCGGACTCACATCCCGCACGAAGCTGATTCCCGGCGCCTTCGCCGTCCCCTTCACCGTCACCGGCGCCACCGCGGTCAAGCCCTTGCAGCTCACCTTCACTTCTTTCAATGCAGCCCGCGCCACGTTGTCCTTCGCGCATTCGGCAGTCACATCGCGCTCGTACGCGTCCTCACCCGTATAACTCACTACAAACGTCTGCGTCGCCTCGCGTCCGGCCAACTCGATCCTGTCCGGATGAATCGTCAGCTTTGCCGCACACAATGGCAGCGTGATTAGCGCCACGCACAACAGCGTCCGCCTCATGATTTGCTCCGCACCGTGATCGGATGCGACTTGCCCACCACGCGCCCGTCCACTCTTCCCACCAATACAAATTCGCCCACGGCTTTCGTTCCGCCCTTTAGCTTCACATCCGCCCTCGTCGCGCTCACGGGAACCTCCATCGGCTCCATCGTCAATCCCTCGCCCGCTGCTTCAAGCGTCAACTCGAGCGGCGCCGTGTTGCCTTCATCCAGCCGCGTTACGATCGCCGTAAACCCCGCAACGCCATCCTTGGCCAGCGTCAGATTCTGCGGCACGCCCAGCACCACTGCCGGCGCGTCGGCCACCGTTACCCGCAGCGCTTCTTCCTCGGCATCGCCGATATGACGGATACGCGATCGGAAATAACGCGCCTTTCCCATCCGCTCCACGGTGCGGCCCTGGAAGATTCCTTTGCCGCGAAACCGAATATGTCCCAACGCCAGCGGCGCGTCGCTGTCCACTTCGAACACCAACTCCACATTCGTGCCGTCCAGGTAGTGCGTCTCCCCGCACGTGCCTGTGTAGGGAGTATTCTTCGGCTCGGCGAGCACCGGCTTCACCCGCACACCCGCCGGCAAATTCTCCGCCATCACCTCTACCGGCGCGTTCCAACCCTCCAACCGGCGCACTCGCACCAGCACGCGGTTCGGACGACCTCTATATAACGTGTCGTCCGTCCCAATCACCCGCAGCGCAAAATCGGGCTCGGCTTCCTTCATCGTCAGCCGGTACAAAAACGCCGCCCCCCCGCGAAACTGCGCATCCCGCACCATCGCCACATACCGCCCAGCCTTCGGCAGCGTGAAGACCAGATGCGGGTCCATGTTCGCCGGCTCCTTGCCCGTGTTCGTCGTCGGGTCGTCCTGATACGCCAATCGCTTACCGCTCTCGTCGTAAATTGCCACCAGCGGATCGGTCAGATACCCCAACTGCATCGCTTGTGTTTCCAGCACCACTGTCTTTGGGGCATCCACCCGGAACACAAAATGATCGGCTACCCGCGGACGATCAATGACTCCATTCGCCACCACCGGCAGCGTCACCGGTACCGGGTCCTTCCTGCTCCGCGCCGAACCGTCGGCCACGGTCACCTCGCCAAAACGCCCGACCACGAACGGAACGGACAGCGCCGCGCCTTCCACGTGAAGCTTGTACTGACCCGGCTTCACGCTTTCCGGGATCGTCATTCGTACGGTCGTTTCGCCGAATTTCGCCGCGATTACTTCGCCGCGCGCGAGCCCGTCGCCGAGCGTCACCCGCTTCACGCCTTCCAAATTCACACCGTGCAGTATGAAATTCACCGCCTTGCCCGCTGTTCCGCCCGCCGGCATCGCCAGTTCGGCATCGGGCATCGCTCCGCCCATCAGCCGGTAATCGCATGTATCGCAGCCCGCCT
The DNA here is from genome assembly GCA_035650295.1 of Bryobacteraceae bacterium. GTDB lineage: Bacteria > Acidobacteriota > Terriglobia > Bryobacterales > Bryobacteraceae > JAFLBB01. The sequence continues at coordinate 2,457 of DASRHX010001129.1, forward strand.
CACCCGACCCGTGTACCCGTAGCGTGTAGCGCCCCGCCTTCTCAAATTTCACCTGTAGCCGGGGATCTTTGAAGCCGTAATAATCGTCCGAGTAGGCGATTTCCTCGCCCGACTCATCCAGTAAACTCAGCACCGCATCCGTCTGCGCGCCCAACCGCGTCGCCTGCAAGTCGAAGGTCAGAACCTCGCCCCCCCGCGCTTCAAACCTGTAGTGGTCGTAGTCGCCCTGCGTGAGAATCCCGTTCACCAGGGCCGGAAACGTGAGCGCCTCGGCCTTCCCAACGTCGTTGTTCGGCTCTTTCTCGCTGCGTTCGGCAAGCGTCCCGACGTCGAAATATCCGATTGCCGTCCCATGCCCGGCCACCAGCCGCAAATCGTGCCGCCCCGGCTCGGCATCGGCATCCATCCGCACGATCGCTTTCACCTCATAGGCCGTTGCGCTCAATACCTTCCCATTCAGCTTCACGCTGGTGAAAATCAGCCCCGTCGCCCCCTGTAGATTTCGCCCCTTGATCGTGACGGCAATCTCGGTTCCCCTCTGCCCCCCACGCGGAAACAATCCCTGTATCTGCGGCCAGATCGGCGGTACTTTGACTTCGCCTGCCGCGCTGACAAACAGCACGAACAGACACACCACCGCCATTTTCGCAACCGTCATCGCCCAAAATTCTATCGCAGATTAATCTTGAGCTCTCCATTCAGTTGTCATATGATGGCGCCAACGCAGTACGTCTTGGGTTATTTCGGGTCAGTAAGGGGTTCATCCATGAAGAAACTTTGCACACTGTTGTGCGGCCTCGCGCTCCTGTTCGCCGCCGCCGCTCCTGTTTTCGGCCAGGCCTCCACGGGCACCATTACCGGCGTCGTCACCGATCCCAATTCCGCTGCCATCGCCGCGGCCACCGTCCGCGTTCGCAATGAGGCCACCGGCGACACGCGTCAAGTCTCCTCGGGCAATGACGGCTTGTACGTCCTCTCGCAACTCCCTCCCGGCACCTACGAAATTAGCGCCGAAACCGCCGGCTTCCGCAAGAGTGTCCAAACCGGCGCCGTCCTCCGCATTAACCAGACGCTCGAGGTCAACTTCGCCCTACAGATCGGTGAAGTGACACAAACCGTCGAAGTCTCCGCGAATGTCACCATGCTCGATACGCAGTCGGCCAACCGCTCCATCACGCTCGATCAGCAGGCCGTCCTCGACCTTCCGGTCAACGCCCGCAACCCGTTCGTGCTCGTTCACGTCAACGCGGGCGTCATCGCCGTTCGAACCGGCATCTCCCAAGCCACTCAGGATCAGAATCATAATCGCTTTTCCATGAACGGCGGACGTGGCCAGGCCGGCCTGACCCTCATCGACGGCGTCCCCGCCGCTGCTGTCGACTGGGGCGGCCTCATCGCCGCGCCTAGCGTCGACTCCGTGCAGGAAGTCAACATCGCCCGCAATCAGTTCGACGCCCAGTTCGGCAAGTCCGATGGTGGCGTCGTCAACATGATCACCCGCGGCGGCTCCAATGAATTCCACGGCTCCCTCTTCGAATTCCTCCGCAACGACAAACTCGACGCCAATTCCTGGTCCAACAACCGCACCGGACTCCCTCGCGTCCTCTTCCAACGCAACCAGTACGGCGCGGCCATCGGCGGCCCCATCTGGAAATCCAAGCGCCTCTTCTTCCACGGCGCATACGAAGGCCTCCGCCAAGGGTCGCCGAACAACAACCTCTCCACCGTTCCCACCGCTCTCGAACGCCAGGGCGACTTCTCGCAAACCTTCAATCAGAACGGCACGCTCTCCACCATCTATAACCCGATGACCACCCGCGCCAATCCCGCCGGCTCCGGCTTCGTCCGCGATCCGTTCCCGAACAACCGCATCCCTTCCAACATGTTCGATCCCGTTGCGCTCAAGGTCATCGCTCTCTATCCTGCCGCCAACACACCGGGCGCGGCCTTCACCAACGTCAACAACTTCGCCAAGGCCGGCAAAACCACTACCATCAACGCGCGCTACGATGGCCGTATTGACTGGGCAAAGTCGGAAAAGATGACCATCTTCGGCCGCTTCACCAAGGCCTCGCAGGAAAACATCGCGCCCGTCTTCTTCGGGAACGGCGCGGATACTAACTTCTCCGACGTCAATCCCCGCTTCCAAATCGTCGCCGGAACTACAATCACGCCCTCGCCTACCTGGGTCGTCAACATCCTCCTCGGCATCGGCCGTTGGCGCGAGAATCAGAACTCACCCTCCAAGGGCCTGAACGCCACGGCGCTCGGATTCTCCCCGTCGCTGGTTTCGCAGTTTCAGACCGAAACCTACCCGGGCTTCGCCATCCAGAATTACACGTCGCTCAACAACCGCCGCTTCCTCAACGTCCCGCGCGAGACCCACAACATTCAGTTGAACTTCACCAAGGAACTCAGCTCGCACAGCTTGAAATTTGGCTGGATCACCGAAGTCGCCCGCCTCAACAACACCGACTTCAACACGCCTCAGTTCAACTTTGACCGCGGACTCACCTCGGGCCCCACCGCCGCCGTCACCAGCACCTTAACGGGCAACGGCATCGCCTCCTTGCTTCTCGGTACCGGCTCCGGCGGCAACGGCCCCATAGGCGCCGCCACCGCAATTACTGCCGGCTACCATGGGGCGTATATACAGGACTCCTGGCGCGTCAACCGCCGCCTCACCCTCCATCTCGGTCTCCGCTGGGAAGTGCAGACCGCCCGCACCGAGCGCTACAATCGCTTCAACAATTTCGATTTCGAAGTCGCCAGCCCGCTCGCCCAACAAACCGGCCTTCCCCTCCGCGGCGGCCTCGTCTTCGTAACCCCCGACAATCGCGGTGCGTGGAACACCGACTGGATGAACCTCGCTCCCCGCTTCGGTATGGCCTACAAGCTCACCGACAAACTGGTCTTCCGCGGCGGATACGGCATCTTTTATCCACAGACCGGAGGCGGCGCCAACCAGGGCTTCTCCACAACCACTACCTGGGTTTCCACTCTCGGCGGCGATGGCATCAACCCCAATACCGGCGCGCTGCTGAGCAATCCCTTCCCCAGTGGATTCAATCAACCCGTCGGCAGCTCCCAAGGCCTCGCCACAGCCGTCGGCGAAGCCGTCACCGCCTTCTCCGCTCATCACCCGCAAAGCTACGTACAAAGCTTCAGCGCCGACTTCCAATTCGAGCTCGCCAAGGGGATGGTATTCGAATTCGGTTACACCGGCACCCAAAGCCGCAAGCTCTCGTTCGGCACCGGCCAGCAAGCCAACCAGCTCCATCCCGACTTCCTCAGCCTCGGTGCGCAACTCGATGCGCCCGTCGCCAATCCATTCCGCGGCGTTATTCCCACCGGTGTGCTCGCGGGCGCCACGGTCCCGCGCCAGCGCCTGCTCCGGCCCTATCCGCAGTTCACCGCCGTCAATCTATCCACCGACACCCCAGGAGCCAGCGCCTCTTTCAATGCCCTCGTCCTCCGCTACCACTGGCAGGTGGGTGCGAACCTCAACCTCCTCACCACCTACCAGTTCTCCAAAGCCATCGACAATTCCAGCGAATGGCAAGGCTGGGAAGTCAGCGACACCCTCCGCAATTTCTACGACCTCAAGAGTGACCGTTCCATCAGCGCGCACGACCTGCCCCATAGCTTCGTCAGCGCCCTGGTTTACGAAATGCCTATAGGCAAAGGCCGCAAGTACCTGTCGGATATGCACCCGGTTGCCAACGCCGTCATCGGCGGTTGGCAGGTATCCACGATCGTCCGCTTTGGCAGCGGCCTACCTCTTGGTTTCACTTCGCCCAATACTCTCACCAACTACGGCTTCCAAACCCAGCGACCCAACGTCGCCGATCTGAAGACCGCCGCGGTGGACAACCCCACGCCCGACCGCTGGTTCAATACCGCCGCCTTCCTGACGCCCGGCACCTACGAAATCGGCAACCTCACCCGCTGGACCGGCAACATCCGCTTCGGCCCCACCAAGCACGCCGACCTCGCCATCTTGAAGAACTTCCGCTTCCGCGAACGCTGGAAGGCTCAGTTCCGCGCCGAAATGTTTAACTTCACCAACACACCGCAATTCGGCCGGGCCAATACCACCGTCGGAAGCGGCGCCTTCGGCACCGTCACGGGCACTACTAACGTCGGACCGCGCAACGTCCAACTCGGCCTGCGCATACAGTTCTGATCGCTGTGCGTTCTTAGGTCCGCACCACCGGCAGTTGGACGAACGGTTCCAACACCGGTGGCGCGGGTTTCAGTTCCACGTTGCGCAATTTCTTCATCACCGCGATCTCGTCGCAGTTCTGAAACTTCGGGCAGCTCAGGCAATCCTTCCAGGCTTTCAGCGGCAACAACCGCCGGTCCACCGTGTCGAACCCCAGCTTGCCGAAGAATCCCGGCACGTAAGTGAAGGCGAATAGCGTCGCAAGATCGCACTCGCGCGCCTCTCGCTCCAACGCCTCCACCATCAGGCGCCCCACGCCCGCGCCCTTGAACTCCGGCGCAACGGCCAGCGAACGCACCTCGCCCGCGATCGGTGTATAGAAATGCAGCGCGGCGCAGCCGACGACCTCGCCGCCAACCTCGGCCACGGTGAAGTCGCGTACGCCTTCGGCCAGATCCAATTCGTTCCGCGGCAGCATGATCCCGTTGTTGGCATAACTGTTAATCAGCCGCGCCATGGCGGAGATATCCTGCATCCGCGCCTTGCGGATCGTCACCAGCTTTGCTGCATCGATTTCCATGGCGGCTTCTTCGTCGAGTGTAATGGTCTCGGCAATCATGGGCTAGACCTCCAACAAAGTGCCGGTCACTTCTCCGGCCAGAATCGCGGCAAGCACTTGAGGCCTGGCGCCTCCCACAACGTGCACCTGGCCGACGCCTGCGTCCAGCGCCGCCATCGCAGCTTCGAGCTTGGCTTGCATTCCGCCCGTTGCCACGCCTGATGCAATCAATTCCGCGCATCCCGCTTTGTTCAAACGCGGAATCAGCGCCTTGTTTTGGTCCAACACGCCATCCACGTCCGTCAGAAACACCAGCCGGGACGCGCGGAACCCGCCCGCGCACGCCACCGCCATCTGATCGGCGTTCACGTTATAGATGTTTCCCGCACGGTCTCCGGCTACACACGCCACCACGGGCAAGTAACCCGCGCCCGTCAGCGTCTCCAAAAGGCCGCCGTTCGATTTCGTCACACGGCCCACCGCCCCCAGCTTCGGATCCATCTGCTCGGCTTCCGCCAGTAGCGCGTCGATGCCGCTCAATCCCACGGCCAGCGCACCCGCTTCCACAAGCGATGCGACCAGCCCATGATTCACCGAGCCCGCAAAAATCTTCAGCAGCGCGTCCACCACTTCCGGAGTGGTCACGCGCAGCCCGTTCACGAATTGCGACTCCACGCCCCGCTCGGCGAGGTAGCGCGTCATCTGCTTGCCTCCCCCGTGCACCACAGTCAGATGCGTATTAGACTTCGAAAGTTGCGCGATTTCGTGCGACAGCCTCCTGCGCGACTCCGCCTCGTCCAGCAGTGTCCCGCCAAGCTTCACCAGAACCCGTTCGCGCGCCGCCACTACAGCAGTCCCTCCGTCTCCGGATAGCCGAGGATCAGGTTCATGTTCTGCACGGCCTGCCCGGCGGCACCCTTCACAAGGTTGTCGATCACGGCAACGACAACCGCCCGCCCGGTCGCCGCGTCATACGTGACGCCGATGTCGCAGAAGTTCGTGTTCTGCACCGCCGCTAAATCCGGCACTTTGCCGGCGTCATAGGTGCGCACGAACGGCTCGCCCGCATAGCGCTTCTCGTATAGCTCCACCAGCTCATCCGCCGATTTCACGCTCTTCGATCGGAAATAGATTGTCTCGAGAATTCCCCGGTGCAGCGGCAACAGTTGCGCCGTGAAGCTGAACTGCCGTTCTTCGATGCCCGAATTCTGCAACACCTCTGGCACGTGCCGGTGCATGAATATCGAATAGGCGCTGAAATTCTCGTTCGCCTCGCAAAAGCTTGTCTTCAGCGATGGCTTCCGCCCCGCGCCGGACACGCCGCTTTTTGCGTCGCACACGATTCCCGCATCGAGATCGACCACGCCCGCTTCGACCAGCGGCGCGATCGCAAGGTTCGCCGCCGTCGGGTAGCAGCCGGGATTCGCCACCAACCGCGCCGGCTTGATCCGCTCGCGGTAGAACTCCGGCAACCCATACGCGGCCTCATGCAGCAAGCCCTCGTTTGTGTGTTCGTCCTTGTACCAGCGTTTATGCACATCCGCAGTCCGCAGCCGGAACGCCGCGCTCAGGTCCACTACTTTCGCGCCCGCGTGCAGCAGCTCCGGCGCAAGCTCCATCGCCACCTCATGCGGCGTCGCCAGAAACACCACCGCCAGACCAAGCTGATGGGCCTGTTCGGCCGAGCAAGGCGCGCGCCGCGGCCCCTGATGCCCACGCGGCACAGCCCGCTCTTCGGAGTCCGAGCGATGTTCCAGGAGAACCGGCTCCACCTGGCCGTGATGACTCAGAATTCGCACCAGTTCCTGGCCACTATAACCACGAAAGCCGACGATACCGACAGGGGTCCTATTCTGCAAGATTATGCACCGCTATGAATAAATATACCATGCCTTGACTGTTGTAGTGTCCAGCGGTGCGTTGGTTAAATATGCAATTGAGGTGGGGCGGAAAACGGAGCCGTCTCTATCGATGAATGGTGATGGTAGGCGGAGTGAGCATATTCACAAATTCCAACACTTCTTCGGTCAAGTCCGCACCTTCGATGATCTTCTC
>DASRHX010001130.1:0-2156 GCA_035650295.1 Bryobacteraceae bacterium
GCCACGGTCGAACTCGCGCTTCGCCGCAGCGACCTGGGCAAGCCGTTCCGGGAATATCTCAAGTCACTGAGTCTGTAAGGAAAGGCGCGTTCCCGTGTCCACGATTCCATTCGAGCTGCCCATGAAGGCGAACGAAGCCGCCGCCCTAGCCGAATTGATTTTTCAGGCAACCGAAGGTAAGGCGTTCAATGAGGAGGTTCGCAAGCGGCTCCCTTCCCGCGCCGGGGCCATGGAACTTTCCACGCTTACTCCGCATTGGGGATCGCTGGCACAGGACCCGATCCACGCCTCCACCTGGTACATGGTTGTGGACGCCGACACCGGGAAGGGTCCGCAATCCTTGTTGTTACGGATGGCGCTCGCGTCGTCGCCTGCGAGCGGGCTGTTCCCCAAGTCGATCCTAATCGGCCGCATGAGACCGGGTGGGACACGAGAAGTAGTGGTCAACGCAATCCCGTTTTCGTCGTACGATGCAGCGGCGATTCGCACATTCGCATCTGAGGTGGACCGTTCGTTTCTGCCACGGCCGCAGGCGGCGTTGCCGGCCATAGCGGTAGGTAACCGTCATCCGGAAGTCAGTCTGCCAGCCGCGTTTGAGGCGTTCGGCCGGATTCTGAAATCCTCCGGAGTGAACATGGCCTCGACGGTTCAACTGTCGGCTACGCGCGAAATGACGACACCTGAGGCAATCGACGCTCGCGACGGAGAGAATCCAACGGCAGCGGGACACACGCGCGTTTCGATTCCTCACCTCTACGAAGCGGGGCTGTGGGCGGCTATCCGGAACGGCTGGCGCGAGGGCTATAACGCCGAGGCCGACCACTTCATCATCACCGGAGATACACCGGAGGCCATCCGGCGCAGCGTGGAGTTCACCAAACAGTGCATCCACCTGGCCGCCGGCTTTACGAAATTCACAACCGACACCTCGCGCCTCTTCGAGCTGCAGGCCGACACACGGCATCCGCATGCGTGGTCCGACGCCGAGGTTGAGGCAAGGTTCGCTCAACTATTCACGGGCGACGATCACGGCTGGATTCTAAACGAGTTTTCCAAGCCGTTCGAAGCGCCGGGAGCGAGCTATCGCTTCGATGAGCGCACGATCAAGAGGCTTGCCGTAAAGTTTGGCGAGAGCCTGCGACTGAACGAGGAGTTGTACGACTACATCCGCCGCGAGAAAACGATGTCCGGCCTTGGCCGTGCGTTTGACTTCGAGCCTTCCATCGACGAAGCGGAAACTTTGACCACGCCCGAGGAATTGCTTTTCTATATGCACTGGCTAAAGGCGCGGGGAAGGCCAGCGCAGCTCGTGCCGCCGAACCTTGGCTTTAAGAAGCGGCAGGCGTATCCGCACGCGCTCGATACTTCGGAAGCGGATGGCGTCGGGCTGCGCGACTATGTGTGGCACAAGATGTGGCCGGAGCTGCAGCCGCGCGTCCAAGCTGGATTTGGTGGAAAGCCGCTCGATGAGCTGGCCCATCGAGTACGAGCGCTAGCCAATGTGGCTCGTCATTTCAATGCCACGTTATCGATTCACTCCGGTTCGGGCAAGCAGGCCGAGGTGCTCAACCTGATTGGCGAGGCCACCGGCGGGCGGTTAAACTACAAGATCTCCGGCGAGCTGCAACTGCAGATGCTCGACGTGTTGCGCGAGCAGCCGGGAAGCTCGCCATGGCGGCAATTATATGAGCGCATGGTGAAGCGGTGCAACGAATTCGCTGCCGCTAACGCCTTTGGCGACGAGAGCCAGTTGGCGGAGAAATACTTGCAGATGGGCCGTGGTTCCTACCTGGGTGATGCGTCGCGCGGCCGCGTGGACGGGAACCTGTTCCTCGTGTTCTGGGTGGGCAACATCAATGGCAGCCGCGATGCGGCCTCGCCGGACGGCGATCACCGCTTCTTTAAGGAGAAGCTGGACGAGATGCCGGTTGAGCTCGTCGCCGAGACACGCCGCCGCAACTCCGACTACATTGTTTGGCTCGCCAAGGAGCTGAGAGGATGACGCGCCGCGATTTCACAGGAGCCACGCTCGCCATGTCCACCGCCGCCGCACAATCTAGGACACAGCCGAAGACGAAGCTGGGAATCGACCTGTTCAGCCTTCGGTCGCAGGGTTGGTCACCATTTGAGGCGCTCGATTACTGTGCCAAGCTGGG
>DASRHX010001131.1:0-2513 GCA_035650295.1 Bryobacteraceae bacterium
TTGCACGATGTACCGCATGAGGTCAGCCGGCGGCGAAATCTCAAGGACGTGGTCGGCGCCAGCGCGTTCCCAGAGCGAGATCTTTCCGATTGCGTCGATGTGGCCGGTGACGAAGTGCCCGTCGAGCCGGCCATCGGCGCGCAATGGGCGTTCGAGATTTACTAGTGAGCCGCGGGACACGAACTGAAGATTGGTGCGTTCCCACGTCTCGCCGAGAAGATCGAAACGCAACGCGTTGTCGCGAATCTCGACCACGGTCAGGCAGCAACCGTTGACCGCAAGGCTGTCACCGGGCTTCAGGCCCTGCGCCGTAAACGACGCGGTGAGAGCAAGCGAGATTCCGGAGGAGGTCTTTTGGAGCGCTTCGACCTTTCCGGTTTCCTCGACAATGCCTGTAAACATTAAACGCGCTCGGGGACGACGAACGGCTTGCGATACTCGCGGGTGAGCATAGCGTCGGCGTCCGAGTTGCCGATGAATTTCTCGACTTTCGGATCCATGAGCAGCGGCACGCCCATGGTGGCCTTGGATTTTTCAAGGTCCACGTCGTTGGCGGCGAGATGCTGGGCCATGCGCTCGAAGGTTTCCGTGGCATTCTTGTCGCCTTTGATCTGTTCTTTGATCTGCCCGGGAGATGCGGCCTTGCCAAGGCGGTATGAGATATTGCCGGTGTGGCACAGGGCGCTGGAGAGATGGCCTTCCCAGATATCCGCGTTCAACTCGCTCTGTTTACGGCTGCGGACGGCCTCGATGAAGTTCTGGTAATGGTTCACTCCGCCTTCCCATTTTTGGATCTGCTTGCCCTCTTTATCAAAGGCAACAGCGCTTCCGTAGTTGGAGCCGACGAGCACGTAGCCGCCTTCACATTCAACCACCACTGCCACGCTGCCACCCTTGTATTTGTCCATGTTTTTGGAGCCGGTCTTTTCGGGAAGGCCGCGGACTTCGAAAATCAGCGGCGCCTTCTCGTAGCCGTGATAAACCATTTGGGTGTTGGGCGTTTCGCCGTCGTCCTCGTAGCCGAGGCGGCCGCCGACACTGAATACGCGGGGCGATAACTCGTTCACGCCGAGGAACCAGCGGGCGATGTCCATTTGATGAATGCCCTGGTTGCCGAGGTCGCCGTTGCCGTAGTTCCAGATCCAATGCCAATCGTAATGTACCGGGCCGAATTGTTTCGAGTTGCGGCGCGACGGCACTAACGGGGCAGGGCCGCTCCAGAGATCGTAATCGATGTTATCGGGGACTTTCTGCGGACCTTCGGTTTTTCCAATGCTCGCGCGCGGCTTGTAGCAAAGGCCGCGGGAGACTTCGATTTTGCCGATGTTGCCCGCGGCGACCCAGGCGACGGCGTCCTTGATCGCCTGGCTGGAGCGGCTTTGGGTGCCGGCTTGAACGATCCTCTGATATTTGCGCGCGGCTTCGACGACCTTGCGGCCTTCCCAAACATTGTGGGAAATGGGCTTCTCCACGTAAACGTCCTTGCCGGCCTGGATAGCCCAGATCGCCATGAGCGCGTGCCAATGGTTCGGCGTGGCGATTGAGACGGCGTCGATGTTTTTGCTCTCGAGGAGCTTGCGGGCGTCTTTGAAGGACTCGAGCTTCAGTCCCTTTTCCTGGTGCTTCTTGACCTCGCGCTCGAGCACAAGGCTATCCGCATCGCACAGCGCAGTCAGGCGCACGCCCTGGCGGTTGCTGAAGCCGGAGATGTGATCGCGGCCGCGCCCGTTAAAACCGATCACAGCGACGCGGATTTCATCGCTGGGACTGATCTCCTGGGTGATGGAAGGGAAGGGGACGTTCACCGCTGCGGCGGTGGCCAGAGTTGTTTTCAGGAAGTTTCGACGATTGATATTTTTCATATTATAAATTATTTGCCCGCTGCGTATTCTTTGTAGCGCTCGGCGACGCGGCCTTGTTTTTCGTCACCCTCGTGCATGTAAAAGCGGTAGCGGAAGGTGACGCTCTGGTTGGGCGCGATGGTCATGTTGCCCGCGCCCGCAGGCTGTTTTTCAAAGTCGTGCAGGCCGAACGGGTTCGCAGCGAACAGACCGTAATTGCGCACATGCCACCAGGTCGGGTGCCGCGGATTCTTCGGGTGATCGAAGATCGCGACGCCCAGGGTCTTGCCTTCGACCGGCCCGTAGTAGTCGCACCACTCGGCGCGCTTGCCCCAGGTGTCATCGCCGGTGATGCCCGTGCTGAGCACGATCTGGCCGGCGGGTTTGCCTGCATTGTGCTTGTTGGCCTTGGACCGCATCGTTTCTGCGACTCGAATGCCCATGGTGCCTTCCTTGGTGTCGCCGAGCACCACCGCCTTATCGCCCGCTTTGAGAGTCATCTCGAAATCGAAGAGGCGTTCGTTCGCGGGGCGCGCATAGACTCGAAGCGTTTGTTCCGCGGTGCAAGTCACTGTACCGTCGGGAGCAACCCATTTGTTCTGCGAACAGATCACGCCGGCGTCTTCGCCGGATTTCACTTCGAGGAACTTGTCGTGGAGGATTTTACCGGCC
>DASRHX010001132.1:0-7453 GCA_035650295.1 Bryobacteraceae bacterium
CCTGATGCGCTCTTTCGACATACGGCGTGGGATCTCCCCAGAAAAATGAGAGCAAGGGCACGCGCTCCTCAATGCACACGTCCACAAACGCTGCTTCCGGTACGGGCAGCCGCGGTCCGTCAATGAGCACGTTCACGCCGAACGGCCGCGAGGTCAAAGTACGCAGCTTTCTGATGCGTTCTCGTAACGCCGGTGGTGGGTATCCTCCGAACGAGATGATGCCAAGGCCGCCCGCATTGCTAACGGCCGCCGCGAGTTCGAGACTCATGATCTCGGGGCCCATCGGCGCGCCAATCACGGGCGCCTCAATGTCCAACAGTTCGCATAGCCGCGTCCGCAGCGTCATAAAGCCTCCTCGTCTTCTTCTTTCGGCTCCGATCCAAACCGGAGAACGTGTCCGTCCGGATCTCCTACCTTCATCTCGAGCGCCCAGGGAAAGTTCCTCGGAGGATGCAGAATCGTGGCGCCTTTGGCCGTGTACTCTTCGTGCAGCGCCTCGACGTCGCCCACGCCAACCCACACCCACGTTCCTGGTTGCCCCTGGTCGCCTTCCGAGAGATAGATTCCCGCGCCATCGCGGCTCACGCAAGTGAAATCGTCCCCACCCCACCCGGCGTTGGTAAACCCGAGCACCTCGACGTAATAACGCAAACTCCGCGCCATATCCGCCACGCTCAGGATCGGATTCGCGCATTCGAATTTGGTTCGTTCGGTGCTCTTCGCGCTCATCGCAAGCGCCCCCTAACCCACCGGCTGCGCCGAATCGCGCTTCACCCATTTGTACGCACTTACCGAATTGCGCCAGAAATATTTCTCCGCCGCCGCGCGCCCTTTCCCTGTAAAGTACTCCTGCACGATCTTTAGCGCGTCCGCATAGGAAATCCAATTGCCCGTGCTGTTCGGCCAATCGCTCCCATACACCACGCGGTCCTCGCCAAAGACATCGCACAGCAAATCCAACCGGTGCTTGTGCGCCGCCAGATCCTTGTTCACGCGATCGCCTTCACGCCGCGCCACCACCGAAAGCTTGGCGTACACGTGGCGCTTGGCCAGCTCCCGCAGCGTCGCCTCCAGCGCGGCCCGGTTCGCGGGCTCGTCGAACGCCGTCATCCCTGGCACATGATCCAGCACCACCCGCAGCTCCGGTACTTTGTCGGTGAGAGTAATCACTGATCGCAGTAGGTCCACGCGCGGATTCGCCGTATCGAAAGTCAGGTTCGCCGCCGCCAGTTCCTTCATCCCCGCAATGAACTCCGGCTTGTCCACCATCCCCGCCAAACTGCGCCCCCAGATGTTCCCGTAGCGAATCCCCAGAAACAGCGCGTTCCGGTGGTACCGCTCCAGATACTCGCGGAACTCCGGCTTGTCCGGCTCCAGGTTTCCGATCGTGCCCACCATAATCGGATCCTTCTCGAGCTCCATCAGCACCCACAGGTTGTCCTCAATCCACGGGCTCGCTTCCACTTCCACCGCACCCACCACTCCGAACTGTGCCGCCGTCCTGCGAAACAAGGCCGCATCGGCCTTTGTGATGCCGCCCAGCCCTCCCTTCTGCGGATACGGCACTCCTTGCGGACGTGACATATCGAAGAAGTGAATGTGTGTATCGATAATCGGAATCGCCCGCTGCGCCGCCCTAACCGCGGCAGCCGCCGATGTCGCCAGCACCTCTCGCCGCCTCAACGATCTCATCGCCCCACTTCCTTTACCACCTCCTCTAACGTATCGGCCAGTATGAAATTGTCGAAGTAGATCGTGTCCACCGACGCCTTATGCGGGCTTCGATGGATCCCCGGCTGGCAGAAATACACGCTCTCAGGTCCCTTCGTCTTCAGCCTCTTGTCCATCACCAGCACTCCATCAAACCACAGCCGCGCCTGCCCCTTCTCCTTGTCCTCCGACCAACGAATGTGCATCGCCAGTTGATGCCATTTGCCTGTCGTAAAATCCGCTTCCCACTCCGTCCCGTTGCGGCCCAGATTTCCCGTGCCGTACTTGATCAGCGTCCCGCCCCCTTCCTTCGGCTCCACCCACCACGTCATCACGTTGTTGTAGCGCGGTGGCGGCGTTCCCTCCCAATAAAAGAAGTTGTCGCGATCCTTCGGCGCCTCGGCCATGTACAGATAGAACGACATGTAAGTATCCGAGCCTTCTTCCACCGTCACCTTCGGCCCGCCTACTTGCACCCGCAACTGCCGGTCGTTGAATACATCGTCGGCGTGAATCGTGAACTTACCTGCGTACTTGCCCTCTTGCACGACATCGGTCACGACCTCAACATTCCTCGACGTCGCGTTCTGGCTGCGCGTGCCCGTCACCGTCCACTCGCTCAAGTTCCCCGTCTCAAAATTAGCCTTGAAAAGGATCTTTGCCTGCGCGCCGTCCGCCAATCCCATCAGCACGCCTAACGCCGCCCCGGCCACTCTCATTTCCAAATGCCTCCAGCGTCGATCATAAGCAATCCATCGCGTACCTGCCCGACGCTTCCGTCAGATGGGCGGCTCAATGCCGATACAATCATTCACATCGATGAATCCGAATGTGCGAGTTACGGTTACAGTCTAAAAGCAAAGGAGGCTTCCAACCAATGAGCGCGCGAGCAACACTGCTTGCACAACGGATCGAACAAGGCGCCGATGCGCTCGCCGCATTTGCGGAGGGGCTCTCCGAAGCCCAGTGGCGCACGGTGGTGCAGCCCGACGGTCGGCCAGTGGGCGTGATTGTTCATCACGTGGCAAGCGTCTACCCGATCGAAATTCACCTCGCCACCGAGGTCGCCGCCGGCAAGGCCGTAACGGAGGTCACCTGGGCTGCCGTGGCCACGATGAACGCGCAGCATGCGCACGAGCATGATGCCGCGGGCAGGCAAGAGTCCATTGAGCTCCTGCGCCTCAATAGCCGTGCTGCCGCGGAGGCGGTGCGCGCATTTACTGACGAACAACTCGATAGGGCGGCGCCGGTTTCGCTGAACGCGAACGCTCCGCTGACGGCACAGTTTCTGGTCGAGGATCATGCAGTCCGGCACAGTTGGCACCATCTGGCCAGGATCAAGGCTGTCCTTCAGGCTGTATGAAGGCGGCGGATAGGCAACGTCTATCAACGCTCCAACTTCAATCGGAACGCAGCCATCTCCTCACTATTCCGCACCAGCAACACATCGCCTGCCACCACGGGATGGTTCCACGTCTTCCCCTCGATCGCCTTGAACCGCGCCACTTCGGTGAACTTGTCCGGCGTCGCCGCCACCAGCGCCACCTCGCCCTCCTCCGATAACACCAGCATCAAATCCTGCGCTTCGAACAACACCATCTGCCCGTTCCCGTACCGCCCGCCCTTCCACTTCCGCTGGCCGTCGTCCAGTCCAATGCACGACAAAATGGCGCCATCGAACCCGTAAGCATTCCCTTTATGAACCACGAAATCGTTGAAATATGGTTTTAGCCCCTTCGAAGTCCAACGCTCTTCGACGGCCCATCCACTCTGTCCCCGCACCGCTGTCAATCGCCGCAGTCCGCTTTGGTCGGCCACGCTGATCAGAACATCGCCCTCCGGCGTGAGCCCAGGCTGCACGATTGGATAGCCCTTCCACGCATGTTGCCAAAGCTGCGTGCCGTCCTCCGGAGCCACGCTCGTCAATCCCACCGCACTCACCAGCAAAACCTGCGCCGCTCCGTCCCGATGCACCAGTCGCGGCGAACTGTAACTCGCACCCGCCTTCGGACCCATCCAACGCCGCGCGCCCGTCGCCGCGTCATAGGCTACCATCCGCCCCGACGCCGCCACGATCACCGTGTCTCCCACCACCAGCGGCGAACTCGAATAGCCCCAGGTCGGCAATTCTGTCTCCGCCTCATTGGCCGCGTTCCGCGACCACGCCACGGCGCCGCTCGCCGCATCCAGCGCATTCAATATCCCCGTCCCTCCAAACGTGTATACGCGCCCTTTGTCCAGCGTCGGCGTCCCCCTCGGGCCCGCACCTGCATTCGACTCCCAAAACCTCGCCGCGTCTTTGTGCATCCAAACCGGCTTGCCCGTCGTCATCCGGTAACACGACACCACCTCGTCCGGCCCTCGCTGCTCCTGCGTGTAGATGAGGTCTCCGCTGACCGCGAAGGACGACCACGCCGGTCCCACTGCCCGCCTCCACAACTCCGCCGGCGGATTTTCGGACCAATTGGTCTGAATCCGCGCATTCCGAACCACGCCATCGCCGTCCGGCCCGCGAAACTTCGGCCATTCGGCTGCCGGCGCTGGTTTCGCCGCCTCCCGTACCGGGTCCACCTCGACCTCAGCCTTCGCCGCTGGCTGCACTGGCGCCACGGGCACGTCTCGCGATACCGCCACCAACCGGTCCTCCGCCGTCGGCTGCCACCGCCAATGCAAGTCGTTCTGGAAGTTCCCCGTGAACCCGCCCGTGCGCACCAGCGTCCACACCCCGCATGCCGCAACAATCGCCGCCGCCATCGTCACTCGCCGCACCCCATCGCCCATCCCTCGCGTGGCCACTGCCCAAACCACAAGCGCCAGACTCAATACCGGCACCGCCAGCATGGGCAGCAACATCCCCATCGCCCCCGTCGAGATCGACTCATGCGCGACGCGCTTGGTCACCAACATCGCCGCCACGATCAGCACCACCGCGCCTATCCGCTCCACCCAAGGCGCCCTGCTAAAAAACAACCACCACAGCAGAATCGCGAGCCCGCCCGCCAATCCTGCTATCGCCCCATACACCATCGTTTCCGGGAAAAAGGGAGGCAGCAGAAACCGCATCACCCACTGCACAACCACAATCGCCACTCCCGGCCACACCCGTAGCGGTTTCCGAACAGCCGGTTCCCCAACCTGCGTGTCAGTCATACCATCTGCCTACTCATTTTAGGAGCGATTTGTTCATTTTATTTGTCCCATCGGTCCGAGTACACCGTCGGCGAAATCAGTCCATTAAGATGGAACCCGATGCCGCCCGCCCATCAGGTACCGTTTCTGTTTCCCGGCGGCGCCCGCCTCGGTAAGGACAACGTCCTGCTCCATGCGCGGGCGAGACGTCATCAAGTAGAAAACTACGCAGGTCCGCTTTCCATTAAAACCGTCGTTGCTGGACAAGTCTCCTGGATCATCGCCCGCCGCGAGTTGGTGGTGGACCCGTCTAGCTTCTTGATTGTCTCCGCGGGGGAGAAATACTCGATGAATATCGCGGCATCGAGTCCGGTGGAAACATGCTGTGCGTTTTTTGCTCCCGGGTTTGTCGAGCGAACGGTGTTGGATGCGACATCGCCGCTCGCACAGTCGCTCGATGATCCGGAACGCGCTGCGCCCGCATCACCTTATCTTTCCGGGGCGCATACCGATGCCGAGCGTTCCTTGGTCGGACGTGTCCAGAGTTTGGTCGCTCGATGCAATAAATCCCTGGCCCCCAGCGCCTGGGAAGAGGACTTCCTTTTGCTTGCCCTCGACTTGCAGCGATTCCATCAACGAGTTCATGAGCAGGCCGCCCGGATTCCCGCGGCCCGTAATTCCACTCGCCAGGAGTTGTTTCGCAGGCTGCTCGTTGGGCGCGAGTATATGCACTCTCATTCGTCCGGGCCCGTTTCACTGACCTCTGCGTCCCGCGCCGCCTGTCTGTCGCCTTTTCATTTCCACCGCGGCTTTACCAAAGCCTTCGAGCAAACGCCCCACGCCTACTTGACCGGCCTTCGAATGGCACAGGCCCGGCGGATGCTCGAAGCCGGCTCGCTGGTGCTGGATGCTTGCCTGGATAGCGGCTTTACGAGCCCGTCTGCCTTCACCCGATTGTTCCAGTCCCGCTACGGTGAACGGCCGTCCGAAGTTCGCGGAAAATTCGCAAGATCGGGCAAGAGATCGGGCGGCGATTCTGCCACAGTGAACGCATGACACCTTCCTTGTTGGTTTCCATGATCGCCCTCGGCGTCAAGGATATGGCCCGTTCGATTAAGTTCTACAGCGAAACTCTCGGAATGCAGTTAGCGGGCCAACCCGGCGAAGTAACCCGGTTCCATGGCGGCGGTGTCCAGATCGCCTTGAACCATCCGCTGGGCAACGCAGCCGGGAGCAACATGGTCGGCGCCGTTGAAGTCATCTTTTCCGTGGATGGTGTCGTTGCCGCTCATCTCAACCTGGTGGAACGCGGCTGTAAGTTTATTCAAGAGCCTCGCGAAGTTTTCGCCGCTTCGTGGGCCGCCACATTCACAGACCCCGATGGGCACCGCTTGACGATTTTCGGACCGCGCTAATACAAGGCCGGCTCGCGCCCCTCATGTTTTTATCCGCGTTCATCGGCGTCCATCAAACCGCGCAGTTCCCAGCTCGGGGTCGGTCGTCTTTTCGGGCGGAAGCAGCTTCAGCGCGACGAAACGGTCAAGACGTGTGTCCGCGGCTTTGTAGACGACACCCATGCCTCTTTCGCCGAGTTTTTCCAGGATGCGGTGTCGAAAACAATGCCGGATAGCAGAGCCGCCGTTTCTATTTCCGTAGCCAGTTTCTCTTTATCAGAACCCGTTTGCCTCTCCCAGACTGAAATCCGGCAAATGCTCAAGATTGCGGTCGATCGCTTCGAGCGCACCCCAAGTTTGACCGCGCTGGTGGATTAAGCAGACGCAGTGACGTTCGGGAGTCGCCGCATGGTTAGGCGATCTGTGTGATTCGTCCGTCTTCTTCGACTTTCCATTCTCCTAAGAGGGGTGGGCCGAGAAGATCCATCCCGTGGTCGTGGAACAACCGACGGAGTTCATCAATCGATAGGGCCTCATGGACGTATGGCTTGCCGTTATACTTGCCTAACCCGCGGAAGAACTCCTCCATCTTGCCTGCGGGTTGGTACACATTAATAATCTTGCCCGGCTTCCCGCTCACGCAGGCCCACACGTGAGGAGTCTTGCGGGGTATGAAAACGGACTCACCAGGGCCCGCGTGAAATCGCTGACCGCCAACCTCAAATCGAAACTCGCCATCGATGACGTAGATCCACTCATCCTGGTCGTGGTGGACGTGGCGCGGCCCCGCCCACATCCCGCCGGTGAGCTCGAACACACACATGGCGCCCTGTGTATCCATTGCAGACACCTGACAATCACTCGGTTCGCCGCCGACTTGGATGTGTTCCCCGAATCGGTCCTCCCCCGCGGCGACGCTGAAGCCCAGAAACATCTCCTCACTTTTCATTTTCTTGGTTCCATTCAAGTGCTCGATAGTTTTGTCGATGGTTTCAATCAACGTGCGCATCCGAGCGAGGTTCTTTTGCAGAACCTTCCGGTGCGATTGCAGGGCGGCGACTTTTTCGAAATCGGCACGGCATAGGATTCTTTGGATTTGCTTCAGTTCGAACCCCAGCTCCCGGTAAAACAGGATTTGCTGAAGGGTCAAGAGCTGCGGCTCTTCGTAAAACCTGTAGCCATTCGCCCCGTGATAGGCGGGCTTGAGCAGGCCCATTTCA
>DASRHX010001133.1:0-8283 GCA_035650295.1 Bryobacteraceae bacterium
CAAACTCATCTCCGCCCCGCAGGCGTCGCGCAAATACACTTCACGCTGTGTCGCGGGCACGTCGAGTGCGCCAGCCAAGATCGATTTCACTTGCTGCCAACGGTCAGGCGTCATGGCTGACGTGGCACGGTACGCCCGTCCATGCTAATCTTCCCCTTCCGGCTTCCGCGAGATCTCGCGGAACAACCATGCTCTTGCCGACGCCCACTCGCGCTTCACGGTAGCCGGAGACACGCCGACAACTTCCGCTGTTTCCTCTATCGACAATCCAGTGAAGAAGCGGAGCTCCACAATTCGCCCCTGCTGCGGATCGAGTTCGGTCAGCCGCGTCAAGGCATCGTTAAGCGACAGGATCTCCACATCGCGCCGCTCGGGCACGCCGATTGCTTCGTCCAACGACAGCACGCCCGCACCGCCACCGCGTTTCTCGGCTTTGTGGGCGCGCGCATGGTCCACCAGAATGCGGCGGATCATCTGCGCGGCGATGCCGAAAAAATGGGCGCGGTTCTGCCACACAACGTTCTTCTGGTCGACCAGCTTGAGGTAAGCTTCGTTTACCAGCGCCGTGCTTTGCAGGGTGTGGTCCTGCCGCTCGCGGCGCATGTAGCTCGCTGCCAGACGACGCAATTCGTCATACACCACCGGCGTCAACTGGTCTAGCGCGTTCTGATCGCCTTTGCTCCAGCTGTCCAGGAGCATTGTCACGTCCGGTGTTTGCATCGCCGTCTTCTTTTCCCGTCGCCCCATTGAGCCAATTCCTCTATCCATCCACGCGTATTTAGACAGAAGAGAAACTAGGGCAGTCTTTTATTCTAATGGGTTCGCGGCCCGGCACAAGAGTCACCGCCGGAGACGGGGGAGTTGTGTGCCGTCACAAGTCCGCGAGTGCCTGAACGATTTTTCGGCCGCCGCCCATCCCACGGTGGCCGATGCGCTACTCGATGCGATTGCCGGATCCGTCATCATAACGCCCCGCAACTCCATCGAGTCGGGTGGGTCGTCCCTCCGAGCGGCTCACCCTGCTTCACGTTCCTTAACGAACGCTCATCCCGTAATAGATCAGCCACAGCACCAGGAATCCGGCGTACAATCCGCCCTCACCAGGATTGGTACGCAGGACCGCCCACACCACACCCGCGAGCGCCGCTACTACGCCTACCGCGGTCGCATGGAGAAGGCCCTTCCCGCCGACGCCGGTCACGCTGACCAACATGGCCAGGAGCAGCGCCGGGATCCCCACTGTGAGCGCGGACTTCATGAGGTCCTCGCTTCCGGAGCCGCTTCGATACACTTCGAAGCCCTTGCCGACGAGGAAAATCAGGCCGCAAAACGCCAGCCCCAGTACGCAACCGATCCCGATTAGCCAGCGCAGGAGAGTGAGCATGTCAGGCGTCCATCCTAGCGCAGGCGCGGCGGGGTCATTGATTGCGTTGGGCATCGTGAAGGCGTAGCGGAACCTGGCAGAATCGACCCATCAGCGCCTCGCGGCGTCAGTTTGTACCGACCGCAACCCGCCCTGCCAGTGCCTCGGTCAACCACTCCCGTTGCTCGTCGGTCTCCGGTACTTCCACCCCTCGGGCTCGACTGACAACTTCCATCGCCTGCCGGGCTTCCAGTCCCGCCGCGATCAACGTTCCCGCAGCCAACATCCCGGACCGTCCGATCCCCTGCCTGCAATGGACCGCCACGGTGTCGCCTCTCTGCAAGGCCGCGTGCAACCGCGCTACAACCCGGGCCATTCCTTCGGCCGAACCCGGAACGCCTCGATCCGGAACCGGTAGAGAAATGAACTCGATCCCTGCCGCCCCTGCGGTCTCCGCCTCTCGCGCCAATCCAAGTTCGGCGGACTCGTCCTCCTCAAGTAACGAAACCACGGTCGACACCCCAACCGCCTTCCACGCCTTTACTTCATCCGCCAACCACTCCCCACCGCGAGGCCGCTTCGAAATCGCCAACCGCCCCGGCCATGGCCCGGGCACCCAATAAAGGTCGGCCTTCATAACTCGCTCCCCCAAACCTCGCGAGGTAAAGAATTCACCTCAACACCTCGCTCTTTCAGCACGCAGATTCTGTGATGTCCATCCAGAATCGTGCCGTCTGGGCGGACCTTCAATGCATGCGGCTGCTCAGGTCGCAACGAGTCGATCAGTTCTTCACTCGAAAGCTTTCTCATCTGTGCGAGTTTGAGTTCGACGAGCGGTTCCTCCGGATGGAGAAACTTCAACGGCGGCATCGACATACACTGCAATTCAAGTATACGCCCGCAAATTTCCTCAGAACCTCCTCCATCCGCTATAATGGCTATTTGTTGCCATAGGCGGCCGCCGAAGTGTGTTTGTGCGGGCCTCCGCTAGGAGTCGGCATGTTCCTCAGTGTAAAGGAGTTAGAGCTTGGCAAAATCCAGTTCGACCTCCACCTCGCGCCGGGGACTTTCGATCTCCGACCGGGCGAGTTACTTCAGCCAAAGCCCGTGCATGTCTCGGGCGAGGCCGAGTATCGGCCCGCGACGGCCCAAATCCGGGTGCGCGGCCGGTTATCCGGCGAGGTCGAATGCGCCTGCGACCGTTGTTTGGAGCGATTTACCGTTCCGGTCAGCACGTCGTTCGATCTCGTCTATGAACCGCCGGAGCATGCTCCGGACCAGGCCGAAGTCAGCCTCACCGCTGACGATGTCGACGTTGCGTTTTACGATCACGGCGGCCTCGAGCTCGCCGACACGGTTCGTGAGCAGATTCTGCTGCTGCTCCCCATGCAGCGCCTATGCCGCGAATCGTGCCAGGGAATCTGTCCGGTATGCGGCATCAACCGCAATGAGCAACAGTGCCATTGTAGCCAGCCTCGCACCGAAGAACGCTGGGCCGCGCTCAGGGACTACCATCCCGGCCGCGCTCACAAATAAAAGGAATCCACTCTTAGTCAGGTAGCATCATGCCGAATCCAAAACGACGCCACTCCAAGCGCCGCACCTCCACCCGCCGCGCCCACGATTTTTTGAAGAAGCCCGCCATCGCCGAGTGCCCCGAGTGCCATCAGGCCATGGTGCCGCATCGTGCTTGCCCCCATTGCGGCAAGTATAGGACCCGCGAAGTCATCGAAGTCCAGGAGTAGCGCCCTACGGCCTCTCAAATGGTCACCATCGCCGTCGACGCCATGGGTGGGGACAATGCCCCGCACATTGAAGTCGAGGGAGCGCTTGCTGCGTCCCGCGAATTCGGCGTCAAAATTTTGTTGGTGGGCCGTGAGGAGGTCGTGCGCCAAGAGCTCGACAAGCATTCGGGATGGAGGCAGCTTCCCATCGAAATCGTCCGGGCTTCTGAAGTGATCACCATGGACGACTCGGCCGCAAAGGCGGTCCGTGCGAAGAAGGACTCCTCCATTCGCGTCGCCAGCCGGCTTGTTCGCGACGGAATTGCCGATGGTGTTGTTTCGGCCGGCAATACCGGCGCCGTGATGGCCACGGCGAAAATGGTGCAGGGCATCGTTCATGGCGTCGAACGCCCGTCACTTGCCACCACACTCCCCACCAGAACCGGTAATCCCGCCGTGCTCCTCGATGTCGGCGCCAATGTCGACTCCACGCCACGCATGCTCGCTCAGTTCGCGGTGATGGGGGAAGTTTACGCACGCAATATTCTCCACCTCAACAACCCGCGCGTGGGTCTGCTTTCCATCGGCGAAGAGGAACACAAAGGCAATGACTTGACCAAGGCCGCTACTCCGCTCCTGAAAACGCTGCCCATTAACTTCATCGGGAATGTGGAAGGCCGCGATTTGTATAAAGGTACCGTCGACGTAGTGGTCTGCGACGGCTTCACGGGCAATGTCGCGCTCAAAATCAGTGAAGGCGTGGCCGACGTGATCACCCATATGCTCAAGGAATCGCTCACTTCCTCCGCCTTGGGTAAAATTGGCGCCTATATTGCCCGCGGAGCCTTCCGGAAGTTCAAGCGCCGCGTCGATTATTCTGAGTATGGCGGCGCGCCGCTGCTCGGCGTCAAAGGTGTTTGCATCATTTGCCATGGCTCCTCTAATACGAACGCCATGAAAAACGCCATCCGCGTCGCTGCCGAGTTCGCCCGGGAGAAGCTCAATGCCAAGATCGAGGACGAATTACACCGCTGGGCCGCGACTGAGTTGGCTGCCTCTGCGGATTAGCGTCCTTCTCGTTCTCGCGCTCGCCGCCTCAGCCCAGGCCCCAACCAAGCATCCGGTTACGTGGCAACTCATCGCCGAGCCGCAACCAATCGCGGCGAACGGAACTGTCCTGCTTCAGTTGAAGGCTACGATCGACGACGGTTGGCACCTCTACTCTCCGACCACGCCGCCGGGCCCGATCCCGACCGAACTCAAGCTTGATGACAACCCCGCCGTCGCCTCTTATAAGGTCTACCAGCCCCAGCCCACGAAGAAGTTCGATCCGAACTTCAACAACGAATCCCAGAGCTTCGAGCACGAGGTTGTGTTCCTGATCGAATCCAAGCTTGGCACGAGCATTCCCGACATCCTGGAGCTCGCGGCATCGTCTCGATACCAGGTCTGTTCGGACAAGATCTGCCTGCGTCCGGTGCGGCGGAATTCGACACTATCAATCAATACGAAGCAGCCCGCCCCTGGAGCGGCGGTTCGGTCGATTCCACCCGGCTACCTGCCCATCACGACTGCCGCTCCATCGAGCGCCGCGCCTTCTCCCGTAAAGTCCGCCTCGACAGACCAGAGTGGCCTTCTCGGCTTCCTCGCTGTCGCCTTCGGCTTCGGACTCGCGTCGATCTTTACTCCCTGCGTTTTCCCGATGATCCCCTTCACGGTCTCGGCCTTCCTCGGCGGGCAGTCATCCTCTCAACAGTCGAACCCGCTTCCCAAAGCAGTCACGTTTTGCCTCGGCATCATTCTCATCTTCACCGCTCTCGGACTCGGCACCACAGCGATCCTCGGTCCCTTTGGTGTTGTTCAGATCGGCTCGAATCCATGGGTGAATGGCTTTATTGCGCTGGTCTTCATCGGTTTCGGACTCAGCCTTCTGGGCGCTTTTGAGATCACGTTACCTTCCGGAATCGTCAACCGCATGAACAACGCCTCACAAGGCTCGGGCGTGCTGCCGATGCTCCTCATGGGGCTCACCTTTGCACTCACCTCCTTCGCCTGTGTCGGCCCCTTTATGGGCACGTTGCTCGCCGCCTCCGTGCAAGGCGACAAGCTGCAACCCACACTCGGCATGATGAGCTTCGCTACCGGCCTGGCCGCGCCGTTTTTCTTTCTGGCGCTCTTTCCCGGCTACCTCAAACGTCTTCCCCGCTCCGGCGGCTGGCTGATGCGAGTGAAAGTAGTCATGGGTTTTCTCGTGCTTGCCGCCGCGGTTAAGTACATGTCCACTGTGGATGTTGTTCTCCACTGGGACGTCCTCACGCGCGAGCGTTTCCTGGCCGCCTGGATGGTCCTGCTTGCTCTTCCCGGCCTCTATCTACTTGGCTTTCTCCGCATGGAAGGGATCAAATCCGATGAGACTGTCGGCGTGGCGCGCGCTCTCACGGGCGCGGCGTTGCTCATCCTGAGCGTCAGCCTCTTGCCGGGCATGTTCGGCGTGCCGCTCGGAGAGCTTGAGGCCTACATTCCTTCGGCCAAGTCCTCGCCGTTTACGCCCTCGGGCGGCGACTCAAAACTGACTTGGATAAAAGATGACTACCAAGGCGCACTCGCTCGCGCCAAGTCCGAAAACAAGCCTCTCTTCGTCAACTTCACCGGCTACGCCTGCACCAACTGCAAATGGATGAAATCCAACATGTTCACCAAGCCCGAGATCGCCGAAGCGCTCTCTGGCTTCGTTCTCGTGGAACTCTACACCGACGGCTCCGACGCAGCCAGCGAGGCGAATCGCAACCTCCAGGAAGGCCGCTTCCAAACCGTCGCCATTCCGCACTATGTCGTGCTCGACGGCACCGAGACCGTGCGCGCCAGCCATGTCGGGCTGACGAAAGACACCCAGGAATTCAAAGCATTTCTCAGTAAAGGTCTCGGCACATGATGAATCTCCAAGCCGCCGCCCTCATGGCGGCCCTCGCTCTACCTCTATTCGCGCAAGCTCCAGCCCTGCGTGGATATCCCGCCTCGCTATACGAGGCACAACGCGCCTTGGAGGAGAGAGCCCGCGCGATTCCTGATCCTACACGCGCCCGCCAGTATCTCGAGAAGATGGCCGCCGATCCGCACCATGCCGGTTCGCCCGCTTCGAAAGCGGTTGCCGAATATGCCGCATCGCTGCTGCGTTCCTGGGGCCTGGAGGTAAAGATTGAGGAGTTTGAAGCGCTTCTGCCTTACCCCAAATCGCGCAAGCTGGAACTGATAGCGCCCAAGGCGTTCACGCCGCGGCTCTACGAACCTATTCTGCCGGCCGACCCCGATTCGACCGACCAAAACCAGTTGCCCACGTACAATGCTTACTCGGCATCGGGCGACGTCACGGCCGATCTCGTCTACGTAAATTACGGAATTCCCGCCGACTACGTCCAGCTCAAGAAGCTTGGCATCGACATCAAAGGCAAAATTGTGCTTGCCCGCTACGGTGGCTCTTGGCGCGGCACCAAAGCCAAAACCGCGCAGGAGAATGGCGCCATCGGATGCATCATCTATTCCGATCCACACGACGACGGATACTTCCGCGGCGACACTTTTCCCGATGGTCCATGGCGTCCAGCGGAAAGCGTCCAACGCGGCAGCGTGATGGATATGCCCATCTACGTGGGCGATCCGCTCTCCCCCGGTTGGGCGAGCGAAAAGGGTGGGCGCAAACTGGCTATTTCCGAAGCCGCCAGCATCATGAAGATTCCCGTGCTGCCCATCAGCTATGCTGACGCTCAGCCGCTACTCGCAGCGCTTAGAGGACCCGTCGCCCCCGTCGAGTGGCGCGGCGCGCTGCCGCTCACTTACCACATTGGTCCAGGCCCGGCTAAAGTCCATCTCGCTGTCGACTTCGACTGGACCTCGAAGCCTCTTTATAACGTCATCGCCACGATCCCCGGCTCCGAGCGTCCGGATGAATGGGTCATCCACGGCAACCATCATGACGCCTGGGTGAATGGCGCTTCGGACCCAGTCAGCGGCGCGGCGGCGCTGCTCGAATCGGCGCGGTCGCTGGCCGAACTCATGAAATCCGGCTGGCGTCCCAAGCGCACCATCAAGTTTGCACTTTGGGACGGTGAAGAGTTCGGACTCGTCGGCTCCACCGAATGGGTGGAGAAGCACCGCGAAGAACTCAAGCGCAAGACCGTGCTCTACATCAACACTGACGCCAACACGGGCGGCAAGTTTGGCTTCGGCGGCTCAGGCACTCTCGAAGCGTTCTTTGGCGAAGTGATGCGCGACACAATTGAGGAGAAGGACCGGCCCGAGAAGAGCGAACTTTCTCCGTTGGGCGCGGGCTCGGACTACGTCGCATTCGTCCACCACGCCGGTATCGCCAGCCTCAATATGGGCTTCAGCTCCGGCGGCGGCGCCGGAACGTACCATTCCATCTATGATTCGCCGGCCTGGTTCCTCAACCACATGGACAAGGACTTCGTGTATTCGCGCAAGCTCAGCCAGGTAACGTCAACCACAATTCTGCGAGCCAGCGAAGCCGCGGTTATTCCCATTAGCTTCTCCGCCGTCGAGCGCAATATACGGAAGTGGATCACTGAAGCCAAGGGCATCGAGATCGCCGCAGTCGTTTCAGAACTCGACAAGCTTGCGCCTCTCGCTACCACCTACGACAAGGCTCTTGCCGCCGGGCCTGTGTTGGACGCGGACCGCCGGAACAAGCTGAATGCAATTCTGATCGGCGCCGAGCAGGCACTCACGCGGCCGGGCGGGCTACCCCAGCGGGAATGGTACAAGCATCAACTCTCCGCGCCCGGCCTCTATACCGGCTACGGTTCGGTGACGCTGCCGGCGGTGAATGAATCGCTGCAGTTGGAACGCAAGGCCGATGCACAGGCAGGTGTCGTGGAGCTCGCGGCCGCGCTGGCGGCGTTTCGAGCTGTGGCGGAGCAGGCCGTTGCGCTAGTGCAGTAAGCACGCGCTACCATCGCTGATATGAACCGCCGCGGTTTCCTCGGCAGCGCGGCTTCCGCCGCACTCGCCGCCACTGCTCAACCAGCCGCGACGCCCATGCGGTTATTCCTCCGCCACACGTGGACGACAACCATGTCGTCCAGCGAATACCGCGATACGATCCTCTTCCAGCTCAACCACGCCGGCATCGAGGCCCTCGGCGAAGGCGCACCCATCGCCCGCTACCATGAGTCCGCCGAA
>DASRHX010001134.1:0-3089 GCA_035650295.1 Bryobacteraceae bacterium
GTACGACTGTACGGCCAGGCGGCCACGGTCATTCCAATTTCGAAATGGAAAGTCCTGGCTGGCGGACGGCAGGTTCTGCCCTCGCCTGCGTTGGGTTGGGCGGGTGGCGGTGAAGTGCCGGTGGCGATGAACGACGACAGCCAAGGCAGACAAGCCGCCGAGCCTTTTTTCGAGGTCCAGGCTGAAATCCCTGACGCCACTGCCGCCGCCCTTCTGCACGGACGCACCGGGAAGATTCGCTTTGACCTCGAAGACGAACCGCTCCTGCCGCGAATGATTCGCCGACTCTGGCAACTCTTGCAGCAACGTTACGGGCTATGATGATTACGCCCAGCCAGGAGTACCGCACGATTCAATACCGCGTTCCGGAGCGGCCGCTTAAGGGCCTCGACGCGGCGGTTAACGGTTGCATCGGGACCTATCGACGCCGTCCGGGTGTGCTGACAGAATTGAAACGGGAGGCTGACGCCGTTGATCGACTCGCGCAGGAATACCGTCAGCTCAGCGATTTTGAGTTGCAGCAACGGTTGCTCGAATTCCGGCGCATTTACCGGCGGGCCGGCAAAATCCCGGAGACGGCCCTGACCTGCGCATTGGCTGCGATTCGCGAAGCAGCGGACCGCTCACTCGGGCTCAGACCCTTTGTTGTGCAACTCATGGGCGCGCTCGCGCTCCACAAGGGTTATCTCGCCGAAATGGCCACCGGCGAAGGCAAAACTCTGACGGCCGGTTTGGCCGCGGTATTGGCCGGGTGGCGCAAACGGCCGTGCCATGTCGTGACCGTGAACGATTATCTGGTGCAGCGCGATGCGGAGTGGCTTCGCCCGCTCTACACGTTTTGCGGAGTTACGGCCGGATTTGTAACCGCGGAAATGACACCGGACGAACGAAGCAAAGGCTACAGCGCCGACGTCACCTACACGACCAGCAAGGAATTGCTGGCTGATTTTTTGCGCGATCAGTTGCGCCTCGGCACTCTGAAGGATCCCACGCGGCGATTGATTCGCGAACTGCTCTCGCCATTCAGCGCGGCCAGAGGCCTTGTTTTGCGTGGACTGCACACAGCTATCATCGATGAGGCGGACAGTCTCCTGATCGATGAAGCAGTAACACCATTGATCATTTCGAGCCCGCGCAGGAATGAATCGCTCCTCGAAGCGACGCAAACCGCCAAAATAATTGCAAGTAATTTGCATCCGGAGGCCGATTACACTCTGAACACCCGCTATCGCGAGATCGAGTTAACGGCTGCCGGACGTCTCAAGCTGCAGGAGGCTTGCTCTGCCCTGCCCGGCTTTTGGCGCGGCAACGACCGCCGCCTGGAACTCCTCAAGCAAGCCCTGGTAGCGCGGGAATTCTTCGTCCGAGATAGACAGTACATTCTAGAAAACGCCAAGGTCGTCATTGTCGATGAGTTCACCGGGCGTCCGATGCCACAACGCACCTGGCGGGAAGGTCTGCATCAGGCGATCGAGGCCAAAGAGGGGCTCGCCATTTCCGATCCCTCCGAAACCATCGCGCGCATGAGTTTCCAAAAATTCTTCCGCCACTTTCATTGCTTGTCCGGCATGACCGGGACGGCGCGAGAAGCCGCGCGCGAACTGTGGCAAACCTACGGGCTGGCGACCGTGCGGATTCCAACCAATCGCCCTTGCGTGCGAAAGCATTTACCGGATCGCATCTTTCGCGACGCCGGAAGCAAATGGGCCGCCGTGGTTTCAGAAATCAAACGCATTCATCAAACCGGCCGGCCGATCCTGGTGGGAACACGCAGCGTCTTCGCCAGCGAGAATCTGGCGCGCCTGCTCACCAGCGAAGGCCTCGAATTTCGCGTCCTCAACGCCGTGCGCCTCAAGGAAGAAGCCTCCATCGTCGCCATGGCCGGAGAACATGGAAGGATCACGATCGCCACGAATATGGCCGGTCGCGGCACGGACATCAAACTCGGCGCCGGAGTCGCGGCACTCGGGGGATTGCACGTGATCATGACCGAACGCCATGAATCCAGGCGCGTCGACCGGCAGTTGTTTGGCCGAGCCGCGCGCCAGGGCGACCCCGGGAGCGCGCAGGCATTTGTAAGCGCAGAGGACGACCTGCTGCGGCGCTACCTGCCTCGGCCACTTCCTGCGATGACCGACGCGATTCTCAAGATGCCGCTGCCCGGCGGAAAGATTATTACTGACGCCGCCTTTCGTTTGGCGCAACGCAAGGCCCAACGGCTCGCGCACAAGCAGCGCCGCACCGTTCTGCGGACCGATTCCTGGTTGGACGAAGCCCTTTCCTTCGCCTCGCAGTAATGGAGGAAGAGGAAGCGCGACGCGCTTCCTCTATTAAAGAAGCCTCATTCATCAACCGTGACTACGCGAAAGCTACCGTCTGTCTGCAACGGAGTTTGCGGCGTCAGGCCGAGCGGTTCCCCGCCGAGCGCCTGCTTGCTCTCGGCCAGGAACTTCGCCGTGGCATCCACTGGCGCAGTTCGTGTCTTGTTCAATTTCTTTTTGGTTTTGTGTTTCTTCATCTTTTTTTTGTGGCCACGCGGTTGTTCGCCGGTGTGCCCTCTTGCGTTTAGCGAATCACACGCGTCTTTACGCAAGTGGCATGCCTGAACCAATTCCAACATAGAAAGGGTGAGAATGTGCTCCGCCGAAGCGAACAGGCCTGCTTGCTGCCCGGATATTGGACAGACAGTGAGGTTGATTCTTAACTCTGAAAGGGAGTTTGAGCGCTCTTGAGCTTTTTCTTCCTGTATTCTGAAGGGCGCCAACCGATCCATTTCGTGAAGGCGTTCGAAAAAACGAAGGGATTATGATAGCCCACTTCCTGGGCTACGGCTTCCACCGTGTGCGAGGTGCAAGCGAGTAATTCGGCCGCGCGCCGCATGCGGAGGTAAGTGACCTGGTGCATGGGACTGCGACCGAGCTGGCGGCGGCACAGGCGGCGGAGATGCTCGTTGCTGTAGCCGGCTTCACGGGCCAGCCGCGCCAGGGTCCATTCTTCGGCGAGCTGCCCGGCGACGCGCTCCCACAGCAGTCGCAACGCGTCATCGTGCTGCATGGGCCGCGCGAAGCGGAGGACATAATTGTGAATTA
>DASRHX010001135.1:0-8684 GCA_035650295.1 Bryobacteraceae bacterium
GCGCGTAGCTCAGTTGGTTAGAGCGCCTGCTTCACACGCAGGAGGTCACAGGTTCGAGTCCTGTCGCGCCCACCATTTATTTTCAATCGTTTTGCCGTGCCGCTCGCCCACACGACCACTGGAACCGGTACGATTTCCTGCCGAGCGCAAAGCGTGATGGCGGCGCGGCCAGCCGCTTCTTTCAGAAGGCCGTGAATCGGAACGGTGCTCCGAGAGTGATCGCGCTGAATGCCTATGCGGCTTCCCATCCCGCGATCACTGAACTGCGAAGTGCTGGGAGCAGGTTCCGTCCGAACGCGCGGAATTTTGTCTTTGGCGGTGCCGCAGTGGTTGTCGCCATCGCCTGCCGTTTCAATCAAATCCGCCGAGTTCGGACTTTCCTGGTAAGGATTAAATCGGTGCCGGGCACGTGTGTTCGGTGAGGGAGCGTGTGGATCGCCTGGCGAACAGACGCTGAAGTTGATAGCATTTTGCCGTCCGGAGAAACCATCATGAAGACAAATGCCGAGCTGAACCGCCGCCGTTTATTGCACGCTGGACTCGCCCTGCCGTTGGCCGCCGAGGCGGCGTCTGCCGCGAAACCGACGGCAACAGAGTCTGTTTATAAGAAGCTGGGCGTGCCAACGTTTATTAATGCCTACGGCACGCTCACGACTCTGGGCGGTACGTTGATGGAGCCCGAAGTGAAGCGGGCGATGGACGACGCCGCGCAACACTTTGTAGCGATTCACGATCTGCAAAAGAGAGTTGGGGAGAGACTGGCGGAGCTGACCGGCGCCGAGTCGGGATTCGTGACTGCTGGGGCGTCGTGCTCGATCTGTCTCGCAACCTGTGCTGTGACGGTGGGCGGCAACCTGACGAAGATCAAGCGTCTGCCCGATTTAACAGGATCGAAGTCCGAGATCGTCATGCAGAAGGCGCACACCGGTGTGGGCAATCCGTATGACCACAACTGGCGGATGATTGGAACAAAGGTGATCGCGGCCGAGACCGCTGAAGAGGTTCGCGGGGCGATCGGTCCTCAGACAGCGGCGTTGGGGATGGTGTTGAGCCATAACTCCGAAGGGCACAAGCTGGAGTTGGGGGAGATGATTGCAATTGCCCACGGGGCCGGCCTGCCGCTGATACTGGATGCGGCTGCCGAAATTCCCCCGGCGTCGAACCTGAAAAAGTTCGTTAAGATGGGCGCGGATCTGGTCGCGTTTAGTGGTGGGAAGAACCTGCGCGGTCCGCAGTGCTCGGGACTCCTGCTGGGTCGCAAGGACCTGGTGGAAGCAGCGTATGCGAATAGTGCCCCGCACAATCTATTCGCGCGGATTGCAAAAGTGGGCAAGGAGGAGATTGTCGGTCTGCTTACTGCCGTTGAGTTGGCGTTGAAACGGGACGACGAAGTTGAGCGACGCAAGCAAGAAGCGATGCTAAAGCGGGTTGCCGAACGCGTGGCCAACGTACCGACGGTGAAGACCGAGTTCATCACCAATCTGGACTACAGCCATTCCCCGCGCCTTTCGATTCAATGGGACGAAACTAAGCTGGGAATGACGGCAGCCGATGTGAATCAACGATTGAAGGCGGGCGAGCCCTCGATCGTAGCGGCGGACATGACAAAGTTCCGGCCGTCGTGGCCGGGACTGGGAATCTTTGCGGCGTGCTTGAAGGCGGGCGAAGAGATAGTGGTGGCAGAGCGGGTACGGACGATTCTGATGGGGAAGGGGTAGCTCTTCCATCCGGCAAGGCAGCACTCGACCGAGCGGCGCGCAGCCTGAACGGAGAAGTTGTCGCCGCAAGTCGCCTCAGGGAAAGCTGCGCCAAACGTCGCCGCTCGAAGCGACATGATCCCATTCGATCCGCGAATGGCCGAGCGGATTCTCGGTTTCATCCATTTTTCCGGCGAAGCCTCGAACGAGTCACTGGTCTGGAGGCGATATGTGACGTCCGCGTCCGGACGCAGATGAGATTTGCGGCAGGCATAAGTTCTCGCCTCTTGTCCGCTATCGCACAGCGACCACTTGCACCTGTTCCAATTGATCCTGGATCACTTGAACAGTCGTACGGGCGGGCGGATTGTTCGGGAAGTACTCCTTGAATACTGCGTTCATTGCATCCATCTGGCCAATGTCCTTCAAATAAACATGGGCGTCCACTACATGCCTCATATCCATTCCGGCCAGCTTCAAAATGCCCCGGATGCTCTCTAGCGAATCGCGCATCTGTTGCTCCACGGTCGTGCCGGAACCGGACTTCCCCGACGTGTAGAGCGTATCCCCATCGAGCACACCGCCGTTAGAAGAGGTCGGACTTGGACCCGCCAAGTCGGGGACTACGCGGCCCTTGTTCTTTCGATCACGCGTCGCAATGAACGTTATCTCGACGCTGATCGTGCCGGGAAGTTTCGAAACGCAAAAACTTGCACGGCTGGGGGCCGTGCCAAGCCGGAAGTAGTCCTTGTAGACGGAGTTCAGCTTGCCGTACGTGGGGCCTTTGTAGCCGCTCGAGTCGAGGAAATAAACGTTGGTGAACACAGTATCCTTGTGCTCCAGGCCAGCAGTGGCGAGGATCTGGCCGATGTTTTCCATCGCCTGTTTTGTCTGGCCTTCGATAGTAATATCGAGTTCGTTGGTCTTCGGTTGGCGACCGCCGCTGCCGGAGACGTAAAGAGTGTCACCGGCCCAGACGCCCGGCCGATACGGACCCATAGCGGTGGGAATCGCCCCCGCCCGCGGAATGACATAGGCAATCTTCGACTTGTCAGCGTAGGCGATGCAGCTGATCTCAATCCGTGCGCCGCCCGGCAGTCCAGGAAACTCAAGCGTGGTGCGAGCGGGGTAATGATCGGGGCCGAAGAAGCTGCCGTACACCTCGTTCATCTCCTTGTACTCGTTCATGTCGGCGAGTTGGACGTGGCAGGAAACGACGTTCCCGAAATCCATGCCGCCCGCGTGTAGGACATGTCCAACATTATTCATCGCCATCCGCGTTTGCGCGGCAATTCCCTTAGGCTGTTCGCCGCTTTGAGGATCCTTGTCCACCTGGCCCGAAATATACAGCGTCTTCCCGGCCAGGATCCCCGGGCTGTAAGGCGTGCCCGGCTTGAAGGCGGACGGATAGATAAATCTTCGGTCCACCTTGAACTGCGCCTGGACGCTGCCAATCCAAATCGTCAAGCCTGCAATGATGAAGAACGCGTTTCGCACGCGCACCAAAGTATCAAATTCTTAGCGGCATGATAAACTTCCGGGCAGTCGACTCACGGAACAGTGGACAATGCATAGGAGCCCCCAGCATGAGATCGAAAAAGCCGCAATCCAACTCCCTCAATCGCCGTCAAATGCTCGTAGCCGGAGCAATTGCCGGAAGTGCCAGCTTGGCAGGCCCGCGATCGGCGCGTGCCGCCGCATCGAGCCTCCCTGTCCGCGGCAGTGGACCGGATATCTACTCGCTAATCGGTGTCAAGCCGTTCATCAACTGCACGTCCACTTACACCATAAACGGCGGCTCGGCCATGCTCCCCGAAGTCATCGAGGCCATGAACAGCGCCGCGTTCTACCCCGTTAACTTTGACGAGCTGATGGAAGGCGCGGGTAAGCGTCTCGCCGAGCTTTTGCATGTGGAGGCCGCTATGGTGAGTTCCGGTACGGCAGGCGCCATCACTTGCGCCACACTTGCCTGCGTCGCCGGCGGCGACCCAGAAAAGATGCAGCAGCTTCCCGATACGACAGGCCTCAAGAACGAAGTCGTTGTCCCCCGCTGGTCCCGCAGCGTCTACGATCACGCCGTCCGCAGCACTGGCGTCAAGATGGTCGAGGTCGAGACTGTGAAAGACCTGGAAGAAGCGTTCGGGCCGAAGACCGCCATGGCAACCGGCCAGATCAATCTCGCCGCCGAGGGCAACCCCTTTACGCTCGAGCAGTTTGTCGCCGTGGCTCATAAGCACGGCGTCCCTGTCGTACTCGATGTCGCCGACCGGTTGCCGCTGGTGCCCAATCCGTATCTCTCCCGAGGCGCCGATCTCGCCGCCTACTCCGGCGGCAAAATCATTCGGGGACCTCAGACTGCCGGCATATTATTGGGCCGCAAAGACCTCGTCGATGCCGCTTTTATGAACAGCGCCCCTCACCATGCCTTCGCACGCGCGATGAAGGTGAGTAAGGAAGAAATCGTCGGCATGGTGAAGGCCATCGAAATGCTGCGCAGCGGAAAACGAAACCGTGACGCTGAAGACAAGGAATGGCGTTCCTGGTTCCTGCACATCACGAACACTGTGTCAAAGGTTCCCGGAGTTTCGGGTGAGATCATCGAGCCGAAAGATAAGCAGTATTACCCGACGATGAAGGTCGTTTGGGATAAGAACAAGATCGGGATTACGGCAGGTGACGTCGGCAAGCAATTGCTCAACGGTGAGCCACGCATTATGACGCACGCCGGCCTGAGCGAAGGTAATCAGGCAAATGAGATGCTACTTCGCCCTGTCGCCATGTGGGCTGACGAATACAAGATCGTAGCCGATCGCATTCACAAGATCCTGAGCGAGGCGCCAGGGCCACGCGCGAAGCCGCAATACGCCCCACCGGCGGGAAATGTTGCTGGGTTGTGGGAAGCCGAAATCAGCTTCAAGGTGGGTTCGACGCGGCACACCTTCTATCTGGACGCGGATGCGAACCAGATCAGCGGGCAATACACCGGGCGGCTCGTAAAGGGTTCGCTGAAGGGCCACATCGACGGGAATACCGTTGAGTTCACTGGTGGCGGCCGGTACGAGGGAACTTCTCTTCGCTACACCTATGAGGGAACATTCGAGGGAAAGCGCATGTCAGGCACGGTGGACCTCGGCGAGTACGGCAAGGCGTCGTTCTCGGCAACCCGGAAAACGTAGTCCGTCTCAACGTTGAAAGCGCTAGGGGCGAGGCCTCAGTGGTTTGTACCTGATCGATCCTACATTGCTTGGGCGCCTTGTCGGGCCGCCAACGCAGGAATCTTGTACCGTGGCGAAAGCGATGACCGGCAAAATGATCGTAGCGGACTTCTGCCACGGAGCTCCGGGCGTAGAGGCTCCCACTCCGTGGATTTGCCGACATTCCAGCGGCAGGGACCACGCGGAGCTCTGCCGTAAAACCTGGGAGTGCGATCAGCTTACGCAATCTCCGCGTGATTTCCGGACGGTTCGCCGAGGGAAGCGACGACGTGAACCCGACATGGTGTAGAAGCCCTTCGGCGTCATGCAATCCCAACGACAGGGAGCCGACGACTGGTTTTGCCACCAGGTATCGGCACTACCACCACACAGTCCGCTGATTTGCCCGCGACCATCGGCGGTGCGTTCAATGCGGAGCTGATACACAGTTGCTCGTGAATGGCGTCCCATATTGCACCAAATGCGATGTTGAACGCGAGAAAGCGCTGGATGCCAGAATCTCGTTCGTCTCGCCCGAACGCCAGCCCGGTTAACGGCCAGCGTCCTTTGGGATTGCTTCCAGTAACAGGTGTTTCTCGAAGTTCACTTCAAGCGCCGCGACTGGCCCGTGCAAAATCCCTAACTCTCGACCGCTGACATAATCCCGAATCTGGAACTTCTGCTTATCGAGCCCGCGGAGCTCTACTTTGCCGCTGAATTTCTTGGCGTAGAAGGCGTAGTACATTACGCCGTCCTTGCGTATGGCGTGAGTTTCCGGCACGTCAAACCCAATGTCGTAAAGTCTTCCAAGGTACTGTCCGCCGGAAAGCATTTTCGATTTGTAGATCCCGACCCACTTGCTCCAGATTGCCTCGCGCTCTGGGGTTAGATCATTTCGGCGCTGTCCGTCGCGCCCGGCGGGTCCAGAACCAACCGGCCACGTGAACTCCGTTCCAATGACAGCTCCAATTCCGACAGACGACGCAAAGTCCTGGCGATCGTCACTCAATTCGACGTGATCTCCGAAGTAAGCGACGCGGTCTCCCATCAGCGCCTTCAAGGTCTTTCCCTTCGATCTGACCTGCCACGAATCGCGAGGATCCGAAGCAACAGCCATATTCTGGTACGGCAGCGTGAAGAAAGAATAGGAAGTCCCGCACGGACAGAATTCCACTACCGCCTCCCGCTTTGCCGCGAGTGCAGCGTCATAAATTGATTTGAAGAATTCTGGTACCGCTTCTGAGGATTCATTTGGATCCCCGTGCTGGTGCGCGGGGTTATAACAAGGCGGGGCGGCATTCATGTACTGGCCATCAAGTTTCAGGCCATCGTAGCCCCAATCACGAATGAACTTCGTTACGAGATCCGCGGCATTCTTTCTTACGGCTGGGATTGCTGGACATAGATAGAACGCGTTCCAGTAGGTAATCTTGTGCGGCGAGCCATCGGAATCGAGAAGCAACCAATCGCGGTGGTCCCGGATGAGGTTCGTTCCTGGATCCACGGACATAGGCGCCCACCATAACTGTGCCTTAAATCCCTCACGATGAATCCGGTCGACCATTGCTCTCATGTCACCGTCGCCGTTGGGGAACTTGGTTTTTTCGAGATACCAATCGCCCTCCGCCGTCTGCCAGCCGTCGTCCAGTGTCACCCACTGAAATCCTAGTTTCTTGACAACTGGCAGCGCCTCATGGATTTGGCTTGGCCGGAAGTCGCGCCGGTACCCCCATGCGCACCAGATTGGCTCGAAGGCGCTTTTAGGCGACTCGGGCATTCCAAGCCCTTGCGCAGCCATCATTCTGCGATAGTTCGCCAGAACACCGAAGTAATCACCCGTGTGCACGGCAACAAACGTGCGAAGCGTATCCAAACTCTCGCCAGCCGCTAGCGTGCGGGGCGTCTTCATCTCGATATGCAATTCGGCCTTGGAGCCGTCCCGCATTTCCACGGGTAGTGAAACTGGTTTCGGCTTCACGTCGAGATGCCCGACACCGATGCCAATATCGCGCTTCCAGATATCCGCTACAGGCGTCCCGCCACCATAGTCCGTCGAATTCATCCCTTGAAAGTTTTCCTGCCGAAAGCCCGCTTTTAATGGGAGTACCCACGACGGGCGGCGTTGATAGGAACCACTTTGAAAAGACCAAAACGCAGGGTCCGCGCCGGGCTGCGCCGCAAGCGCGTAGTGATGATTCGTCCACCCGTCCACTTGAATTGGTGACTTACCGGTATTGGTATAGCGGACTCGAATCACGAAGGTGCGCGGATATTCCTCATGGGAAGTAACCGTTAGCTGCTTTCGTAGCTCGCCGTCGTCGCCAGTCAAGGCGTATTCGCGCCCCGCGCCGAAACCATCCCGGACTTGCCGCGATTTCGAGTTTACGAATCGAAAGTCGCCGCGCTTCCGGCCCGAAACGGAAATCGTTTCCGAGGAAGATGCTGGGCTCAAATCCAGTTCCTTCCCACCCCGCTTGATCACCAACTTCGTGTGCATTCTGTCATCCACCACCATGTGAACATCGTGCGAGATGAGACGAACCGGCTGTGCTGCGGAAGAGGAGTGGAACACACAATTCGCGATCGCCAACCACGCGGCAATGTGGATCGGAGGTAGGGAGTGAGAGAGGCGCACGAGTTCGAGCCGATTGTAGAATGCAGTATGAAGCACAGTCAACCTCCTTCGTAAGCAAAGAAAGCCAAACGAAGGCGCGAATCTTCGCTAGCTTGGCCGCCACTCCTTTGCAACCTTAAAAAATTTAAGACTGGCTCAAGTTGACTCGCGATCGTTCCGGAGTACTGGTCTGAAACATTTTTTGCTATGCTTTCTTTCAGTAGTTTTTATGCTTTCTGACAAGCGGGGCACCGTGACGATGCCAAAGTCCTTCTTCGAGTTGAGGGGTAGCTCGGAGGAGATTCAGCGAGCCGAGGGGTTTGCACATACTCTTGCCGAGATCTGGCAACAGCCAGAGGTCTGGGTGGATTCCGCAAGCAAGGTTGTTCTTTTTGCGGATCAGTGGAGCGCGCGCATCCAACGAGCGAAGTCAATCGTGCTGACGGGATCCGGAAGCTCGTTCTTTGCCGGGAAATGCTTGGAGCTGGCACTTCAGGAGCGGTTGAACGTCCCCGTTCAAGCAATCGAGAGTGGGGAACTTCTGCAGTTGAGACCAGGCGCGCTTCCGCCTGGGCGTCCGCTCTTGGTTGTTTCCTTCGCCCGCTCCGGCGACAGCCCGGAAAGCTGCGGGCTGGTGAGCCATCTTCTCGCGACAGAGCCCGACATCGAACACATCGTCATCACGTGCAATCCTCAAGGCCGCCTGGTACGAACCTGGGGCACCGGCGGCATCCAACCTGATCCGCGTGTCACGGTACTAACCTTGGATGAACGGACATGCGACCGAAGTTTGGTAATGACCAGCAGTTTCACCAGTCTGGCTGTCGCGGGGGCTGGACTTGGATACCGGGCCAACGAATGGGAAGAATACGAGTCCGCGGTCAACACGCTCGCGCGATCGGTGGCGGATTTACTTGCCAATTCGCTCGACATGGTTGAGGCGTTTCCGATCGAACGAATCGATCGTATGATCGCCGTCGGCAGTGGCGCCCTGCAGGGTGCCGCGCTAGAGGTTTCGCTCAAAATGCTGGAGATGACCGACGGAGGCGTTCTCACAAGAGCGGAAACTTGCCTGGGGCTGCGGCATGGTCCCATGTGTGCGCTCCACGAGCGAACGCTGACGTTCCTGCCGCTCTCGAATGATCACTACCGGCGCGCGTTTCAGGTTGACCTTCTGAA
>DASRHX010001136.1:0-2311 GCA_035650295.1 Bryobacteraceae bacterium
CGGAAGCGCAATCCCGAAGTGCAAGCGATGTTGTTGCGCTCGAAAAAGCTGTTCGACAATCCGCCATTGAATTCCGTGTGCATGAGGCCGACGTAAACATCCCACTTCGGTGCAAACTTCCAGTCGATAACGCCAGAGATCGCGTTCAACGTACCGGCGCATTGCGCGTGCTCTTTCCCAGAGCAGGGCATGACCCCGCCGGCGGGCGTGCCGAAGTGGGAATGCTGGGTGTAATGGTAATAAGCGGCGATCACATCCACCTGGTTGGTAACGGCGTATTTGACGCCGGCCCAATAGACATCGAAAATCCTGTCAGCAAAACCGGCGGCACCGAACGACGTATTGCTGATATTCGTGTTGTTGAATGCTTGACAGCCCAGGCAAACGAAGTCTCCTGCGATATTCGTAAAAGCGGTCTGCGGATCGCTCGGCGCCGAATATCGAATCTGTTCGAAGCCCGCATACAACTTCAGGGGGCCATTCGTGTATCTGGCCAGCAGCATCACGGCCCTATTGTCGGAGATCGTCGCCGTGAGCACCTGCGGCAGGAACGGGGGTATCGGGTTTCCGTTGACGTCAGTGCTTCCGCCCACAAGCGAGGTCGATACGGAATCTTTCACGTAGCTATAAATTGCGTCGAACGAGAGCACGCCGTTGGCGAGGTTCGGGATATCGCCGCCCACCCCGACCTGGTAGGCGCCGTTGGAGGCGTTGTTCTGCCCGTAGCCGCCGAACTGCCAGAGTCCCGCCACCCGGAATTGGCCGAGGGGGAGGCGATATTTCAATGACGTCGTATGTCTGCAGTTTTCGGTATTGCCGCCGCCGCAGGTTAGTCCCTGCCAGCCGATGGGTGAGAAGGCGTAGGAGGCGCCCATCGGATCGTATTCGAGGACACCGTCGTACGTCAGCACGTTCTGCCGGAAAACGGTCAGTGTGCCGTAGGTCGTAGAACTGAAGCCGACATAGCCATTGCCGTTGTACCACTGGCCCGCTCGGCTCGAATCAGCGAACGAGGTTTGCTGATCCTGGGGAACGCCGGCGTTGTGAGCAACGGATCCCGGTCCGTTGGAGAATTTGAATGAATAAGGATCGAAGCCGGCGTCCAGAGCAAAAACCACAGAGGTGTTTGCGCCGATGGGGGTGTTTCCTTTGATGCCGATGAATGAATTTTGCAACCCGTTGGGTGCAACGTCCCACCGCGATGACGACCGGCTATATCTCTGGACGATGTATGCCGATCCCGGAGGGCTTCGCGGATCAAACGGCGCGCCGTGAGTCTGGTAGGTGAAGCCCGCGTCGATCACGCCGTAGAGCGTGATGCCGTACCAGGTCAGCTGGCAGTCCGTCTCGATGAAGTCCCAAACGCCGGTGCACGTCTTGGGCGTGGAGGCTGCCGGGGCCGGCGAAGTGGTGGTCGGCGAAGCCTTGGTCGACGAAGCCTTGGTCGCGACGCCGTCGGCGGCCCACGCCTCCGCTCCGCACAACGCGCCAGCGGCTGCGAGGATCATTGTTGCAAGAATGCGGAACTTCGTCATGCGAGCCCCTATGCCTCAACATGGGCGATCGTGAGACGGTAAAAAGACAGTTAAAAGGCACAGGCGGGCCAGAGCCGAAAGATTCCTATCGTGTGGCTTCCGGGCCACCACGATGTCACCCACGTCGGGTTCCGCGCGGTCCTATGGTGACCGCGAGTTCATCGAAGATTGCGCCACGACCGAGTAAATCATAGCAATTCAACGACAGCTATTTTGCGCCAGATCACCACCTTCTCCGGTTCGAGAGCTGCCGCTTCGTCTGGACAGCAATAAGCGGGAAACGCAACGAAAGGTCGTCCGCTCAGTCTGACCGAGGACCGACATGAGAACAGCTATAGACCTCTACAAGCGCGTGACCGCACCGGTCGGGTGGCCCCTTTACGCGATCCCGCTTCGGCTCATCGTGGGGTTCGGCTTCATGGAGCACGGCTACGCCAAGCTCGCGCGCGGAACCGAGTCGTTCGCCGCGATCCTCCATGCGCTCGGAGTTCCCGCTCTGCGCTGTTCGCGTGGATTACGATCCTCGTCGAACTGTTCGGCGGATTGGCGGTCCTGCTCGGAGCGCTGATCCCGCTGGTGAGCCTCCCGATGGTGGTGGTGCTGGCCGTGGCGACCTTCACCGTACACCTCCCCAACGGGTTCAGTTCGATCAAGCTGCTGTCCGTGGATGCAGCGGGCGCGCATTTCGGGCCGCCGGGCTACGAACTCCCAACCGGTCCCGGCTGGGCAGTTGCTCGCATTGACCGCAGAAACAGACGGGCGCTCGCGCGGACGAG
>DASRHX010001137.1:0-8563 GCA_035650295.1 Bryobacteraceae bacterium
ATGAACAGCTTTAGCCAGCTGTCGGTACGAACACGCCAAAGAAAGGAGGTCCTGCGCGAATGGCCACCGAAGGCCGGCTCTCGGATTCTGTTGTAGCTGAATTCGCGGTCCCATCCAATCTGCCGGCGCGGCTGCTGGACCGTCCTTTCGAGTTCGGTTTGTTCCAGGCGCTGCGCATTCTTCACCGGGCCGCTGGTGTGCGCGAGCCCATCGGATCCTTCACACCGCCGGAGAAGGAGGCGGTTCGCATGGGCATGCACGTTTCGCTCGGATTCCCGCCAACCGAGATTCGCTCGCTCGAACTGCTGCCCGATTCGCCGCCGCTCATGCGAATCGCCTGCTTTGGGCTTCTCGGCGCTTCAGGCGTCCTGCCGACCTTTTACACCGAGCTCGCGGTTGAGCGAATTCTGGCGCGCGACAAGACGCTGCGCGACTTCCTCGATCTCTTTCAACACCGCCTGACGTCCTTCTTGTATCGCGCCTGGGAGAAGTACCACTTCCCCATCGCCTACGAACGCGGCGGCCGCGACTCGATCACGCCCCATGTCCTGGACCTGATCGGCATGGGCACTGAAGGCCTCGAAAACCGCCAGGCCGTACCCGATCAGGCGCTCGTCTACTATGCCGGCTTGCTCGCTCCCGCCACGCGTCCGGCTTGCGCGCTTCAACAACTGCTTGCCGATTACTTCGACATCCCTGTGGAGGTTCACCCGTTCGCTGGTGCCTGGAGGCCCCTGGAACCGTCGTTCCGAACGTATCTAAACGAGTCGCGATCCACTTCTGAGCGCCTGGGGATCGGCACTGTCCTGGGCGACGAGGTTTGGGACCAGGAATCCGTGGTGCGCATCCGCCTCGGCCCGCTCACGCTTGTCCAGTACGAACAGTTTCTGCCCGGTGGCGCGGCGCACGAACCCCTGCGCGCCTGGCTTCGCTTTTACTGCGGCGAGGATCTCGACGTGGAAGTGCAACTCGTCCTACGCCGCGACCAAGCCCCCCGTGCGGCGCTCAGCGTGGAGGGCCAGCCCCCTCCGCGTTTGGGTTGGGTATCGTGGATGTTCACTCAACCGCTGGGGCGCGATCCGGACGAAACGATTTTGCGGTTGTGGGACCGCAGCGTCAAGCCCGCGGCACGTGCCGCTTGAGGCCGTAAGACAAGGAGACCGAATATGAGCGTCAATTTGAAAGCCCTGATCGGAAAGCTGAACGCCTCCTCAAGAAAGGCACTGGAGGACGCAGCCGGCCTCTGTGTTTCACGCACGCATTTCAACGTCGAGCTCGAGCACTTTCTCGAGAAGCTCACCGAGCAGACCGATGGCGACCTGTTCCGGATCGCTCGCCAGTTCGGCATGGACCTGTCGCGGCTGCGCTCGGATCTGGACAAATCGCTCGACGGTTTCCGTACCGGCAACGCCCGCACGCCCGCGTTTAGTCCCGCGCTGGCCGACATGTTCACCTCGGCCTGGACGATCGGCACGCTCGAATATGGCGCCATGCAGATCCGCACTGGCTTCGCGCTGCTCGCCCTGCTCACCGACGAAACACTGCAGCGCCAGGTGCGCGACATCAGCCGCGAGTTCGACAAAATCAACATCGAGCAGTTAAAGAAATCGTTCGAAGACATCGTCGACGGTTCGCCTGAGGACTTCGAGACGGCGACCGCGGCGGCGGCTCCCGCGGGTGGTCCTGGCGCGCCTTCAGGGGGAAAGTCGGGCAAGACCCCCAATCTGGACCAGTTCACGGTCGACCTCACCGCCAATGCCAAGGCAGGCAAGATCGATACCGTGCTCGGCCGCGATACGGAGATCCGTCAGATCGTCGACATCCTCATGCGACGCAGGCAGAACAACCCGATTCTCACGGGCGAGGCAGGCGTCGGCAAGACTGCCGTGGTGGAAGGCTTCGCGCTGCGAGTTGCCGCGGGCGACGTTCCTCCACCTCTGCAAGGCATCACTCTGCGCTCGCTCGACCTTGCGCTGTTGCAGGCCGGCGCGGGGGTGAAGGGCGAGTTCGAAAACCGGTTGAAGGGGCTGATCGAAGAGGTGAAGTCTTCACCCGTGCCGATCATCCTGTTTATCGACGAAGCGCATACCATGATCGGCGCAGGTGGTAGCGAAGGCCAGGGCGACGCGGCTAACCTCCTCAAGCCCGCGCTGGCCCGCGGCGAGTTGCGCACCATCGCCGCCACCACGTGGTCCGAATACAAGAAGTACTTCGAAAAGGACGCCGCGCTAGCCCGGCGGTTCCAGGTTGTGAAGGTTGAGGAACCAAGCGAAGAGAAGTGCCAGGTAATGCTGCGCGGCATTACACCGATGCTCGAAAAACATCATAAGGTGCGCATCCTCGACGAAGCCGTCAACTCGGCCGTGCGTCTCTCGCATCGGTATCTCGTCGGCCGCCAGTTGCCGGACAAGGCCGTCAGCATTCTTGATACCGCCTGCGCCCGCCTTGCGCTGGGTCAAAGCGCCACGCCGCCCGCCCTCGAAAACGCCACGCGCCTCCTTGACGATCTGCAGGTGCAAAAGCGTGTTCTCGAACGCGAACAGGCAGCCGGCGCGGACCACGCCGAGCGCCTGACCAGCATTGTCGACGGCATCGGGAAGACCGAAGCCGAACTGGCCGCCCTTCGTGATCGCTGGGATAAGGAAGGCGCGCTGGTCGCTGAAATTCGTGAACTGCGGACGCAACTGGAGGACGGCACCGCCTCCGCGGGCACACGCGAAAAGATGAACGCGTTGCAAGCCCAACTCGACACCATGCAGGGCGAAACGCCGCTGATGCGTGTGTGCGT
The DNA here is from genome assembly GCA_035650295.1 of Bryobacteraceae bacterium. Lineage (GTDB taxonomy): Bacteria > Acidobacteriota > Terriglobia > Bryobacterales > Bryobacteraceae > JAFLBB01. The sequence goes on from DASRHX010001137.1 coordinate 2,789, forward strand.
CGATTCGCAGATCGTTTCCGAAGTTCTCTCCGGCTGGACTGGCATTCCGGTCGGCAAAATGATGAAGGACGAAGTAACAACCGTCCTCGAACTCGACACACTGCTCAAGCGCCGCCTGATCGGTCAGGATCACGCGCTGGCGGCCATTGCCCAACGCATTCGCACGTCGCGCGCGGCCCTTGACGATCCCAACAAACCGGTCGGCGTGTTCATGCTCGTAGGCCCTTCGGGCGTTGGCAAAACGGAGACCGCGCTCTCGCTGGCCGATCTCCTGTACGGTGGTGAGCGCAACGTGATCACCATCAACATGAGCGAGTTTCAAGAAGCGCACACGGTTTCCACGCTCAAAGGTTCGCCCCCCGGATATGTCGGCTATGGCGAAGGCGGCGTGCTTACGGAAGCCGTTCGCCGCAGGCCGTATTCCGTTGTGCTCCTCGATGAAGTCGAGAAAGCGCACCCGGATGTGCTCGAGCTATTCTTCCAGGTCTTCGACAAAGGCCAGATGGAAGATGGCGAGGGACGCGAGATTAACTTCAAAAATACGATCATCCTGCTCACTACCAACGCCGCCTCCGGCGAGATGATGAAGCTGTGCGCCGATCCCGAAACCGCGCCTTCGGCCAACGCTTTGGTGGCCGCCATCAAACCCGAGTTGAATAAAGTGTTTCAGCCGGCCTTCCTCGGACGCATGGTCATCATCCCCTATTACCCCGTGCGCGACGAGGTGCTCAAACAGATTATTGTGCTCAAGCTGAATAAGATCAAACGGCGCATCCAGGAAAACCACCGTGTTGCGTTGACGTGGGACGACAAGCTGCTTCAAGCCGTGGCCGACCGATGTACCGAAGTCGAGTCCGGGGCGCGAAACGTCGATAACATCCTCACTAACACGCTGCTGCCGGATATGGCGCGCCGGTTGCTGGAAGGCATCGCAGCCGGCACAAGACCCGAAACGGTGACGGTAACGGCGGCTTCGGACGGTTCATTCGTCTATTCGTGATCCCGTGGAAGCACTTGCCGTCGCGATCTAACTAGGAGAACTCACCATGCCAGGACCTAATCTCGGCAAATTACGCCAGAAGGAACGGCCCTTTAATTTTCACTGTCCGCTTGGTGACGATGTTCTCCTGGTTACTTCGTTTCACGGTACCGAGGCCATGTCGGAAAACTTCCACATGACCATCGAGCTCATCAGCGAGGACTTCAACCTCGACTTCGCCGCACTCATCGGCAAGACAGCCGCGCTCGGTATCCGCCTCGGTGACGGCACCAGTTTCCGCTACATTCACGGTTACATTTCCAAATTCCGCCACATTCCGCATCCGGGCAAGCATGCCTATTACGAAGCCGAACTCGTGCCGTGGACCTGGTTTCTTACCTTGACGACGGACTGTCGCATTTATCAGGAAAAGAAAGTGGAAGACATCATCAAGGACGTCTTCCAACGCATGGGCTATCGCGATTACGAGTTTCAACTCGTGCGCCCTGGCAACTATGTTCCCTGGGAATATTGCACGCAGTACAACGAAACCGCCTACGACTTCATACGCCGCCTGCTGAAAATCGAGGGCATGTACTTTTACTTTAGGCACGAGAAGAACAAACACACCCTCGTCATCACCGATGACATTCTCCATCACAAACCGAATCCTTACCAAGACACCTTCCGCAAGGAGCGCTTCTTCGGTTCCGGGCTCACGGGAGAGGACACCATCCACGGATGGGACTACGAAAAGCAGGTAGTTTCCAACAAATTCGCTCAGAAGGAATACCATCACGACCGGCCCACGCAACCGCTGCTGGCTACTTATCCGATGCCCGACCGCCGCGGCGCGGACCGTGAACTCGAGGTCTATCACTATCCCGGCCAATATGAAGTGCAAGGAGACGGCGATGCCTGGGCCGTCCTCCGATCGCAAGAGATTGGCCAGGCACATGTCAACATTAGCGGCACCTCGCGGGCTCGCGCGCTCACTCCCGGCTACCTGTTCAGCATGACCCAGCACCAGCGCCGGGAGTTTAACGCGAAGTACCTCGTTACCAAGGTCACTCACCGCGGCAGCGACGGCGCCTTCGTGGGAGGCTCGGATACGGAAGAGAGCTCCTACGCAAATTCTTTTCAATGCGTGCCTTCCGACATGCAACCGCGCATGCTGAACTCAATGCTCAATGAGACCGCGTTCGGCCACGAACGGCGGGCACATGCGCTGGTGACGGCAATCGTCGTTGGTCCGGCGGGAGAAGAGATCCACACCGACAAACTTGGCCGCGTCCGAGTGAAGTTCCCCTGGGACCGTCACGGCGACGGATCCAAGGGTGATACAAGCATGTGGTGCCGCGTCATGCAGCCTTGGTGCGGAACCAATTTCGGCCAGATCTGGATTCCTCGCGTCGGGGATGAGGTGATCGTCTCCTTCCTGCATGGCGATCCGGATCGTCCACTCATCACCGGCATGGTCTACAACGCAATCGACATGCCACCTTACGAACTGCCGGCGAACAAAACGCGCAGCGGCATCAAGACCCGGTCAAGCAAGGGCAAGAACCCCGACAAATTTAATGAACTGCGCTTCGAGGATAAAACCGGCGAAGAGCACATTTATATTCACGCAGAAAAAGACCTGATCATCCAGGTTGAGCACGATCAGATGCGCATCGTCGACAACGACGACGATGTCAAAGTCACCAACAACCAGAAATCGGAAGTTGGCGGCTCGTATTCCACGCACGTGAAGGGCGCAAGCAAGGAGAAAGTCGACGGCGCGAAGTCTGTCGACGTGGGCGGAGCCTATAAGGAGAAGAGTGGCGGTTCGCGATCCATCCAAGCCGCCGGGCTCACCGTCAAAACCACCGGCAACATCGTGCTGGAGGGCGCCATGATTTCTCTGAAGGGTGGCGGCGGCACGGTAGTACTCGACCCCTCCGGGGTTACCATTATGGGCACATTGGTACGCATCAACTCTGGCGGTATGGCGCTTCCGGCCATGCCCGACTCGCCCGACTCGCCGGACGACCCCAAAGGACCCGAAGCACTCAAGGGTCAGGGCTATAAGCCTTAGTTTCCCAACCCCCTAGCGCGGAAGGGCTCGCCCTCCGATACAATCTGAAAGAGCGCCAAAACCATCATGTCCCGCCGGACCAATCTACAAGACCGTTACGAGCTCAAAGAAGTACTGGGCCGTGGCGGCATGGGGGTTGTCTACAAAGCCTGGGACACAGTCATGCGGCGGGAGGTTGCGCTCAAGACCATCCTCGACGTTTCCAACCCTTCCCTGCTGGAGCTTTTTTATAAGGAGTGGGGCGTCCTTTCGACGATGGTCCACCCCAACCTCATCGGCATTTACGACATCGGCGAGTTCGAACATGAAGGCGCGCGCAAGCCCTTCTTCGTCATGCCTTTGCTCCCCGGAGTGACGCTGGACCGGTTGATTAAGGATGGTTCGCCCCGCCTCACGGTTCCCAAGATCGTCGACCTGATCGTACAAGCCTCGCGCGGCATTCACGCCGCTCACGAAAAGGACCTCGTTCACCGCGACATCAAGCCCTCCAACATCTTCGTGATGGACGACGATTCGGTGAAGATCATCGACTTCGGGATCGCCCGCGAGGCATCCACGGCGTCGAAGACCTCGCTCAAGGGCACGCTCTTTTATCTCTCGCCCGAACAGTTACAGTTGAAACCACCGACACCGCTGTCGGATCAGTATGCGCTTGCCGTGGTTGCATACGAAGCGCTCACCCGGCGCCGTCCATTCACGGGCACGACGGATGCCGAAGTGGTCGAGGCGATCCTGAAATCCAGCCCGCCGCCAGCCTCCGAACTCAACGCCCAGGTTCCGTACGCCGTCAGCCAGGTGGTTCACAAGGCGCTTGCCAAACAGCCATTTCACCGATTCTTCAATGTTCGCGAGTTTGGTGACGCGCTGTTGAAGTCCCTGCGCAACGAGGCGCTCGAATACTTCGACAGCTCGAAAATCAAGCCGCGGCTTGAGCGTGCACGCACGAGTTTCGAAAGCGGCGACTATGTTTTTGCCGGCGAACTGCTTGCCGAACTGGAGGGTGAAGGTCACCTCGACCAGGAAATAAGCATGCTCCGTTCGCAGCTCGATCATGCGGTGCGCAAGACCAGCATCCGCTCGGCGCTCGAAAGCGCCCGGCGTTTCGTCGACGCACAGGAGTTTCCGCTTGCGCTCCGTAAGATCCAGGAGGCGATCGAACTCGATCCGCAGGACCCCGACGCTCTTGCCCTCAAGTCGCAGGTCGAGCGCGAACGGCGCGAGCGCAAAATCGACGAGTGGATGCAGTTGGCCCGCCAGCACGCGTCGAATTCCAGCTTCCGCCAAGCGCGCGAAGCGCTGGACAACGTTCTGCAATTGAAGCCCAACGAGACCAACGCGCTTCAACTTCTGCACGAGGTCGACCGCAAGGAACAGGAAATCGCCAAGACGCGAGAGGAAAAGAGCAAGCTCTACCAGATGGCTCAGCAGGCCTGGGAGCGCGGCGAGGTCACCTCGGCGCTGAGTAAGCTCGAAGTGTTGGTCAACCTGGACAAGGACGTTCCCGAGTCCGACACGGGCCGAAGCACCACCTATCAGAATTTTTTCAACCAGGTCCGCTCCGAGCACGACAACATTAAGAACAGCTACGAGGAGGCCCGCCGCCATCTGGCCGCCGACAACTTCGACGGTGCGCTGGCCATCTGCCGGCAGTTCATCTCGAAGTATCCGAACCATGCGCTGTTCCAATCCCTGAAGTTCGATGTGGAAGAGCGGCAGCGCCAACGCATGAGCGCCTTGATCGCGGAAACCGATCAGCGCGCGGCGGCCGAGCCAGACCTGGATAAGCGAATGGCGTTACTCGAAGAGATCGCCAAGCAGAACGCCGGCGAATCGCACTTTGAACGCGCCTTGCGCAACGTGAAGGACAAGCGCGATCTGGTGAATTCGATCACTGGTAAGGCGCGCTACTTCGAGGAACGCGGCCAGTTCAACGAAGCGCTCGACCAGTGGCAGATATTGCGCTCCATTCACGAGGAGTACCCCGGCCTTGTGTTCGAGATCCAGCGCCTCCAAAAGCGCCGCGATCAACAGGCCCGCGAGGATGCGCAGGTCAACTGGGTAAAAGAGATCGACCGGCACCTGGAGATGGGTGACTATGAACGCGCCGCGCGTTCGATGGAAAGCGCTACAAAAGAGTTTCCCGCCGACCCCGAGCTGGCTGAACTTGCCAAGCTTGTGCAGAAATCGCAGGTTTCGGCGACCCAAGCTGCCGCTCTTCTGGGCCAGGCGCGGGAACGCATCGATGCTTCCGCCGCCCCCGAAGCGCTTCCCATCCTGCGCGAAGCTACGGCGCTTGATCCGCGCAGCGCCGTGATCCGCAAGGTACTGATCAATACGCTGCTCGACGAAGCGCAGCGGAACATGGAGACCAGCCCCGAGGCGGCTGAGCCGCTGGTGGCGGAGATTCTCTCACTCGAGCCGACTAACCCCGCCGCCCAGGCGCTCGATGCGCAAATCGCCGACCGTAAGCGCGACGAGTTCCTCTCCTGGTGTTTGTCGCAGGCGCGACGGCTGCAAAGCGACGGCGATTTCGACGGCGCGCTCGCCGTTGTCGCCCAAGGCCGCGGCCTCTATCCCAATGAAACCCGTCTGCAACAATTGCAGGCGACACTGCAAAAGGGCAAGGCGGAACAGTCGCTCGCCCGCAACCGCGAAGCGACCAAACCGTCGGCGGCGTCGATCATTCCTCCCGGTGTGGCCAAAGATAAAGCAACGG
>DASRHX010001138.1:0-4063 GCA_035650295.1 Bryobacteraceae bacterium
TCTCGATCGGTGTTACCGGCCTGCCTGTCTTCGTCTCGGCCGCGTATGATGTACCCGTCGAGTTGAACATCGAAACCAGCGGCGGAAGGCCGACTACAATGGGCGCTTGCGACATCGTGCATCCCTTGAGAAATATCCGCCGCGATAAGCGCATTCTCTTGGTAATGACCGAAGCCATCGTCTAGCCTCCTGCCGTTTTCTTTGGTCCTATCCGGGACCAGGCTCAGTTCATTATACAGGCCTCGACTTAAGGTGCATCGTGTCGATGTGGTGACGCAGCAGGTACCTGATACGTCGAAGCTAGGGAGCATTCTGGCTAAAGCCGCTGTGCTGGTCGCCGCCTTGTACCGATAGAGATCCTTGTGGGATGGCGGCGTAATTTGCGCCGAACGGACCTGCTTGTGCGAATGAAGCTTGCATCTGCGCAGCCTGCATCTGTATGGCTTGTTGGACTTGGTTTTGACCCCATGTGGACGCCAAGAGGCGCTTTTGGAGGAATGAGAAGTTGCTAAGTCTTTGAAGGGTTTTGGTCGGGCCGGCGAGATTTGAACTCGCGACCTCTTGCACCCCAAACCGAACTCGAAATTCTTGACAAGAGGCCTGTTTTCAATTTGTTGCCGATCATCGACATCCGCGCGATACGTGGAATTTTGTAGATGTGTGTTGACTTGACATATGCGCGGCAGTCCCGGACGCGGGCGCGGAGCGGCGCCAAGGGCTTCGTCGTTTTGTTGATTGTCGACGTGATTTTGTTTGTCACCTTTGGATACACGTGGTACGTGAAATGGATAGGGTATGTTGCCCTGTTCTTTTTATTCATCGCTGTTGTCGAGTTCCTGAACGCCCGCCGGCTCGGACGTACTGAAGAAGTTCAAGCACCGGACGATGTCGGCGTTCACGACTTCAGGTTCGAGTCAACTCCCGACGGTGACTGGTATCGCCGTACATTACAACTAGGAACGGACCAAGTCCATGTTCAGATCTCGCCCTTCGCGTTCCCTGCCGCCTTACTGTATGCCCTGAAGTTGGTCCGTCAGCCCGATGAAATAGTAGCGAAATTTAGCGCCTTCAAGGCGATGGAACGTGGGCGCTTTCCGGGTTTTGAACCTGCGATTGATCAATTGCAGTTGGATACGATCGATTTTGTAAGCCGTGATTACCCTCGGAGGGCAGAAGTGTCGTTCGATGCGCGAACAGGTGGGGAGCCCTGGACCTGCACGTGGGATGACGGAGAATTTCGAAACCTCGCTCTCGAATCCTGAGTTTCGTGGATGTTGTGCGCAAAGTCCAAATGTAGGAGTTCCTATTTAGCTCAGTCTTGTGTCCTCTGCAATAAATCAATCCATATTACCCAGCCTGCTTTTCCAAGCCGTATTCGTGGTGTAGTCCACCGAGAACGGGGCGCGAGGTGACAATCAGAAAATCCAGGCACTCGCGCCGAATGGTTCCAATGAGCCGTTCGCAGAAGGCGTTCGCCTTCGGGGAGCGGACGGGAGTTGTCACGACTCGGACGCCCAAACCGGTCAGTTCATCGTCCAGGCGCGCTGAGAAGATCGCATCCCGGTCGTGAATCACGAATCGATTTGGATGATCGCCGGGTAGAGTCTCGCGGAACTGTTGGAGCGTCCATTCGGCGGTTGGATGGGTGGTCGCATTGAGATGGAGCAGACGGCGGGAGCCGACCTCCATGGCGACGAACACGTACAGGACGCGGAAACTGGCAGTGACCGCGGTGAAGAAGTCACAGGCGACAATCGCCTGGGCGTGGTTGCGGACGAACGTGGACCAGCGCTGGACAGCAGACGGAATTTTCGCTGAGCACCGGCCCTTTTCGACCTGCTCCCACTTATTAGCGGCGCGAGCATCGTCCTCGGGTAATCCGTGGCCGTAGATGGGTACGGCACACCCCTAGATATCAGCATGCTTGTGTGTGTGGCGCGCAGTGTGGAGAGATGCGTCCTAAATGCCCGCTTTCGGGCACCCTTGCCGCTGACGCCACACACTTTCACCTCAACGGAACAGCCGCGGTGCAAAGTCGTTGAGACAACGGCGCCAGGTGAGCCATTCGTGAGCCGTACCGGGCGATTCGAAGTAGATGTTCTGGATCCCCGCCTTGGTCAGTTGGTCGCTGAAATTCTTGGTACCCGGGCCCTCGGCCGTGCCGATGCCCAGAAACAGCACCTTCATCTTCTTGTTGAACGCGGTGGCATCGGCCAGCACGCCGTTATGGGCGGTTTTCGGGTCGAAATTGCCCCTTCCGCCGCTGCTTCCGCTGAACCCGCCAAGGTAGGCAAACTTGTCGAGGTTGGCCAGCGTAGTCTGGAAAGATTGCATGCCTCCCATTGACAGACCGGCCATGGCGCGGTTTTCGCGTCCCGGCGCTACGCGATAGGTTTTCTCCACCATAGGGATCAGATCTGTGATCAACATGTCGCTAAAGGTATTGAACCAGTTGGCGGGAAAGGCGGGCCGCGGCGCAGGTGAGCCCGCCGCCGGTCGAGGAGGAGCGGCGCCAAGCGGCGGCGGCACATCTGACAGAGATTTGCGCGCGATGATACTGCGGGCATGATAGAGCCCGGCATCCTCACCGGGCTTCACGGCGTTCAGGTTGTCCATGACGATGATCATGGGTTTCGCCTTCCGGGCGGCAATCAGATTGTCCATGATCAAGTCAGCGTATCCCTGCGTGTGCCATCCCTGTTCGTTTTCGCCCCAGCCATGGAGTAGGTACAGGACGGGATAGCGGACTCGCTTGTTGGCTTCGTAATCGGGCGGCGTGTAGATGTAGCAGCGGCGCCACTCGCCGGTGACCTTCGAGAAATACCAGCGCTGGCGGACCTCCCCATGTGGCACGTCTTTGGCGGCGTAGTAACCGCCATCGGGATCGGGCACCTCGATGGCGCTGTTATACCATCCACCGCCGAAAAACGATCGCGTTGCCGGATCGGCCATGACGGCACCGTCGACAGCGATGGTGTAGTAGTGGAACCCGATCACTTGGGGCGGCAGGGTGACGGTCCACAATCCATCCGCTCCGCGCGTCATCTCGTGCGGGCCGCCCAACCGCACCTGCACCTTTTGGGCATCCGGCGCGGCCACCCGAAAAGAGACACTTCGATCAGGATTAACGCACGGGTAAGGAGCTCCGGGAATATTGAGGGAAGATGGCCTGCATTGCGTTGCTGGGCCCTCCGCTGCGTAGAGAGCGGCGCAAAAAAAGACCGACACGGTAATTTTCATCGAATTCGCTCCGTAGTCTGAAAGAAGTTGGCGTCCACGGCCTCTTGGTTTCGGACAGCCAGCCCGCCGGTGGACGAGTTTTCAGCTTAAGAGCATACCATGCTCCCAGCGCAAGCGATTACAGTGCAGAAGTGGCGGCCTCGAAGCAGGTCGAATCCGCGATTATGCACGTGTGTATTGTATTGCCGTCCGCGCGAGCGGCCGGAGCGGCTAGCGCCATCCTTATTTCGCTCAGCAATTCGCCGTTTCGCTGATAGCGCTTAACCATGTTCATCGCGCTTGGGCTACGGGGTAGACTACGAGCGCGAAAACCAACCCGGAGGAAGCACCCCGCTCCCCAATTCGCAAACATGGTATACGTGGTCAACGTGAGAGACCACCGATCCGGGATTGTGTACGCCCTGGTTCTCCTGCCGTTGAGCGTGGCTGGTATTGCGCAGAACGCTCCTGAGGCCGGCAAGGACATCGCGGCACTGGAACGGAAGGTGCAAAAACATCTCCAGGAGCAGCAACCACAGCTTGCGATTCCGGTGCTTGCCGAGATAGTCCGGCTGGACTCCGGAAACGTGAACGCGCAGGCCAACCTCGGAGTACTGCTGTACTTTCAAAATAAGTTTGACGATGCCATTCCCCACCTGGGGGCGTCAGCCAAGGCGCAGCCTGATTTGTGGCGGATTCAGGCGCTCCTGGGAATGGCCCACAAACGCACCGGAAAACCGGGCCAGGCGCGTGAACATCTCGAGTTAGCCTTCGACGGTCTGACGGAAGAGAAGATCAAAGTTCAGGTTGGACTGGAACTTATCGAGCTTTACTCCAGTGCGGC
>DASRHX010001139.1:0-3921 GCA_035650295.1 Bryobacteraceae bacterium
TCCCATGCAAGCCGCCGATCGGGATGACGCGGTCCTGATTGCGGTCACACGCGAAGGAAAGGTATGGCTGGAAACCACGCAGGTGACCCCGGACACCTTGCCGAACAAGGTGAAAGATATTCTGACCAACCGCGTGGATAAGACCTGTTTTGTAAAGGCCGATATGCGCGCCCAGTACGGAATCGTGGTCGAGGTTGTGGACAACCTTCGCACGGCCGGTGTTGATCAGTTGGGTCTACTTACCGAAAGTACCGAGAAGACGAGGTTGGAGGACGCGCCTAAGCCGGGCGCTTAGCAGGGACTCGGCGGCCCGCGTCGAGATGGATTCAGGATTAAGGAGAAAACCTCATGTCAATGGCAGTTGGTGGTGGTGAAGGTGGAATCAAGGCCGATATCAACATGACGCCGCTCATCGACGTGCTGCTCGTGCTGCTCATCATCTTCATGGTGATCACGCCGCTCACGCCGAAGGGTCTGGAAACGCTCGTGCCGCAGCCGCCTCCGCCGGGCACCCCGCCCAGCAAGGCGGACGACCGCACCGTCGTCATCATTATCGAAAAAGATAAGACCCTGAAGATCAACAACGAGGTCACTACCGAGGAGAATCTCGGGCCGCGCCTGGAAGAGATCTTCAAAACCCGTGCCGAGCGTGTGGTCTTTGTGAAAGGCGACCCGGACATCGAATATCAGTACGTCGCCCGAGCCATCGACACCGCCAAGGGCGTGGGTATCGACAAAGTCGGCCTGATGACAGCGAAAATGGAGGAGGGCAACTAGGCCCTCGGAAGCGGATCGAAGGAGTAATTCATGCGCAGCAATCTTCACCTTGCGGCCGCGAGCTTGTCCATCGCCGCCCTGCTGGTAAGCGCCACCGGATGCGAGAAACTACGGGCGCGCGACAACCTGAATAAGGGCGTGCAGGCATTCAAGTCGGCCAAATTTCCAGAGGCAGTTGAGTTCTTTAAAGTCGCAACCGACCTCGACCCGGATTTCCCCACCGCCCGTTTGTATCTGGCCACGGCGTACATGAGCCAATACATTCCCGGCGCCCTGTCGCCGGAGAACATGGCCATGGCCAAGAGCGCGCACGATGAGTTCTCCAAGGTCTTGGAGAAAGACCCCAAGAATGCCGTCGCCCTTGCTTCCATCGCCTCCCTTTACTATCACCAGAAGAAGTTCGACGACGCCGAGATTTGGTACAAGAAGGTAATTGACGCCGATCCGAACAGCAAAGAGGCGTACTACACACTGGGCGTCATTGCCTGGGGCCGCACGTTCCCGCAGCGCATGGAAGCCCGCGCAAAGCTCAGCATGAAGCCGGAAGATCCGGGCCCTGTCAAAGACAAGAAGGTGCGCGAGGAATTGGCCGCCGCCAACCTGCCCGTAATCGAAGCCGGGATCAAAGAACTGGAAAAAGCCATCGAGATCGACAAGGAATACGACGACGCGATGGCGTATCTGAATCTGTTGCACCGCGAGCGCGCCGACCTGCAGGAAAGCGCCGATGCCTACAAGAAGGACATCGAAACGGCCGATGCGTGGGTGCAAAAGACACTTGAGACCAAGAAGATCAAGAATCAGCGTTTGGAACAGAAGGCCGGATCCGGCATTACGATGGAGACCAGCAAGTAGACCAGATTCACTTTTCACAAAACGCCTGCTTCTTCGCGGAGGCAGGCGTTTTGTCGTTTTGGCGCCGGGCACCTTCGACGATGGCGCGGAGTCCAATGGGGCATGGCGATGAACCCCGGCTCCACTGCGCAGATGAACGTCACACCACTGATCGATGTCCTCCTTGTCCTGCTGATTATCTTCATGGTGCTCACGCCGCTTACGCAGCATGGTCTGCAGGTACAAGTGCCGCAACCTTCCGATCCGGACCTGACCGTGACAGCTGCCCCTCCTCTCGTGTTGTGGATGGGTTCGGCCGGCGCCGTGCTCTTGAATCAAGAGCCGGTGTCTATAGCCGATCTGCCCGCACGGTTGCGCCAGGTATTGGCCGCACGCGCGGAACGGACCGTCTTCATCAAAGGCGACGGCGCGCTCGAATACGGTTCCGTGGCTAAGCTGATCGATACGGCCACGGGTGCTGGCGCTAGCCGCGTGGCGCTCCTTACCGAACGCACGATGCAGGGCCGCTGAGCCGTGAAATCCCGCGCTGCGGCGGCCGCCTGCGCTAACCTGAAGGTCTCATGCCCCCCGACGGCGTAGCGCCGCCATCCGTCGATCAACTGTTCGCCGAGCTTAGCGAGAAGGTGAAGTCCCTGCGCCCGCAAGAGGATTTGGCACCCCTCGAACGAGCCTACCAGTTCGCGCTACGCCATCACGCCCACCAGTTGCGCGATTCGGGCGAACCCTACATGACGCATCCGCTGAACGTGGCGCTGATCCTGGCTGGCATGAACATGGATCTTGTGTGCCTGCAGACGGGATTGCTTCACGACGTCATCGAAGACACTGGGACGAGCCACGAAGACCTGCGGCGCGAGTTTGGCGAGGAGGTCGCGCACTGCGTCGACGGCGTGACGAAGTTGGGCAAGGTGAAGTTCTATTCGCCCGAGGAGCGGCAGGCGGAGAGCGTCCGCAAGATGCTGCTGGCCATGGTGAGCGACATTCGCGTAATTCTAGTGAAGCTCGCCGACCGGTTGCATAACATGCGCACATTGAGCGCGCTGTCGACTGAAAGGCAGCAGCGGATCGCACGCGAGACACTGGAGATCTACTCGCCCATTGCGCATCGCCTGGGCATGGGTAAGATCCGCGGTGAGTTGGAGGATCTTTCCTTCCGCGCCTTGGAGCCGGAGGTGTACCAGGACATTACTGAGCAGATCGCCGCGCGTCTTCACGACAGCGAAGCGGCGTTGCAGCAGATGAAGCAGACCCTAACGGTCAAGCTGGCGCGCGAAAACATACCCGCCGTTCTGGAAGGACGCATCAAGCGCACCTACAGCGTCATCCAGAAACTGCGCCGGCAGAAGATCGGCATCGATCAGGTATACGATCTCCTTGCCCTACGCATCATCACCGATTCGGTTAAGAACTGCTATGCGGCGCTTGGGGTGATCCACAACGAATGGCATCCGATTCCGGGGCGTATCAAGGATTTCATCGCCATTCCGCGGCCGAACCTGTACCAGTCGCTGCACACCTCCGTGATCGGTCCGGGCGGGGTGAACTTTGAAATTCAAATACGCACCGACGAGATGCACCGCATCGCCGAGGAAGGCATCGCCGCGCACTGGAAGTACAAGGAAGGCAGGCGCGGTTCGGGTGTCGACGATCAGCGGGTGGCGTGGCTGCGGCAATTGGTGGAGTGGCAGCGCGAGATGCGCGACCCGGGCGAGTTTATGTCCACGTTGAAGGTGGACCTCTACCCGGAGGAAGTGTACTGCTTTACGCCACGCGGGCGCGTGATCATTCTGCCACGCGAGGCCACGCCGATCGACTTCGCTTATGCCATTCACACCGACGTCGGCCATCAGTGCGTAGGGGCGAAGGTCAACGGCCGCATCGTTCCCCTGCGGACCCCGTTGCGAAATGGCGACGTTGTCGAGATCGTCACTCAGACAGGGCACATGCCGTCGAAAGACTGGCTGTCGCTGGTGAAGACATCGCGTGCGCGCAACAAGATCAAGCACGTGATCAACGCGAGCGAGCGCGAGCGCGCGGTCGATATCGGGCAGAAGGCGATGGAACGCGAAGCGCGGCGGCTTGGCGTCGCGTTGTCGCGCATCAGCCGCGAAGAGATGGACCAGGTGGCGAGCGATTATGGCTGCTCGAAGCTGGAAGATCTGTACGCTGCCTTGGGATATGGAAAGGTTTCCGCGCGGCAGATTCTGAGCCGCTTCGCGCCGTCGGGCGAGTTGCTGCCGCCAACTCCGGTGGAGCACCCTGCCCCGGCAGGAAGCGCCACGCCCGGCA
>DASRHX010001140.1:0-5994 GCA_035650295.1 Bryobacteraceae bacterium
GCCGACAACCGGCTCGGGGGCGCCACCACCACTGACGCCAAACGGGTCGGGACGGTATGCCGCGACCTCCGTGAATGCCTGGCTCTGTGTTTTCCAGTCCAGAAAGTCGGGGAACGAGGTTGTGTCCTGAGGCCTCGTCGGACTTGTGGCAACGAGCACGACCAACCGATCGGCGGCAGGGAAAGGCAACGGGCGGAGCAGCACCGGGTTTACGACGCTCAGGATTGCCATGCTCGCTCCGATCCCCAACGCCAGCGTCCCTATCGCCACGGCGGAAAAGCCAGGACTTTTGCCGACGCCCCGGAACGCGTAGCCGAGGTCCTGTAGAAGGGTCTCCATGAAGTTCACGCGGCGCATGTCGCGGCACTCCTCTTTCCTCTGCTCGATTCCTTCCATGGCGCGAACGGCAATGGAGCGGGCCTCTTCCGGCGTGAGTCCCTTGGCGATCTCCTGTTCTGCCCGCAGCTCGAGGTGATAGCGCAACTCCTCCTCGAGTTCGCGTTCCATCTGGTTGCGTTGGAACAATGCCCGCAACCGGAGGCGTACCTTGTAGAACCACCGCCAGTCCCGCATAGCCCTATAACCTCACTCGCACGAGCCCTCGGTTACCGAGGTTAGTGTACGACAAGCTGCCCTCGGTAAGCAAGGGGAGAAAAACGGTGCCGTCTTGAGGATCGGCATCGATATGCCGCTGTGTTACTCTCAGGTTTCCTATGGCAGAAGTACCTTTGCGAGTGGTCCCGTTGGGGGGCCTGGGCGAGTTCGGAATGAACTGCATGGCCCTGTGTTACGGTGACGACATCATTGTCCTGGATGCCGGCATGATGTTTCCCGACGACGAGTTGCTCGGCGTCGACAGCGTGATTCCCGATTGGAGCTGGCTCGAAGAGCGGCGCTCGAACGTTCGCGCGCTGTTTCTGACACACGGGCACGAAGACCACATCGGAGCCGTGCCGTTTTTCATCAGCGAGTTCCCGATTCCCGTTTACGGCACCGCCTTTACCTGCGCGCTTGTGGAACGCAAGCTCGACGAGCACGATCTGATGAAGGAGGCCAAGCTGAACGTGGTCGAGATGGGCCAGGTGATCGAAACAGGCCCGTTCAAAGTGGAGTACATTCGCGTCACGCATTCGATTGTGCAAGCCGCGGCGCTCGCCATCACGACGCCCCTCGGTGTCGTCGTCCACACGGGCGATTTCAAGGTCGACCCGACGCCCACCGACAATCAGCTCTTCGACCTTCACACCTTCGCTGAATACGGCAAGCGCGGCATCCTCCTCTTGATGAGTGACTCAACGAACGCCGACCGGCCCGGCTACACGCCGAGCGAACGCGCCGTCCGTCCCCGCCTGGAAGAGATCATTTCGCGCGCCGAGCATCGCGTCGTTGTCAGTTCGTTCTCCACCTCCATCCACCGCATGCAGCAGATTATCGACCTCTCTCACGAGTACGGGAGAAAGGTTGGACTGCTCGGCCGCAGCATGCTCGAGGTTACCGAGATCGCCCACAATCTTGGGTTACTCACCATCCCCGACAACTTGCTGCTGCGCCCGCAGGACATCATGTCGGTGGCGCGAAATAAGGTGACCGTCATGCTCTCCGGTACGCAGGGCGAGCCCATGTCGGCAATGTCGCGCGTGGCCGTCGACAACCATCGCCAGCTTTCCATTTCCCCTGGCGACACGGTCGTTCTCAGCGCCCGTATGATTCCCGGCAATGAGAAGGGCATCTACCGCATGATCAATCACTATTCGCGGCGTGGCGCGGAGCTGGTCTACGGCAGCATGACCCCACCCGTTCATGTATCGGGCCACGCAAGCGCCGAAGAGTGCAAGCTGCTCCTCAATCTCCTGCGGCCCAAATATTTTCTCCCGATCCACGGAGAGTATCGCCAGATGTCGATTCACGCTTCGCACGCGCAGCACATGCGCACCAACGGAGTGCAGGAAGCGTTCATTCTGGAGACCGGCGAAACACTCGAATTCGATAAGCGCGGCGCACGCAAGGGGTCGAAAGTTCCCGTCGGCCGCGTCTGTATCGATTCAGGGTCGATCGACGAATTCGTCGACGATATCGTGATTCGCGACCGCCGCCATCTGTCCGAAGACGGCTTCGTCTTGCCCATCATCGCCATCAATAAACACAGCGGCAAATCGGAAGGCCTTCCGGAAATCGTGTCGCGCGGCTTCATGTCCAAGATGGAGAACGGTGCCGACCTCATGCAGCAGGCCCGCCAGGTCGTCGCCAAGACGCTGGAAACGTCGTCGCCCGAAGAGCGCGGCGATTGGGGCGTGATGCAGGAGAAAGTCCGGGCCGATCTGAAGCGCTTCATCTCCAAGCAAACATCCCGCCGCCCGCTGATCATGCCGGTGATCCTCGAGGTGTAGGTGCAAGACGCCTCCGGATATGTAGGGCACCCCGACAAAGAATTTGCTCCTGCCACGCCTGAAGAGCTTTCGTCCATCCTCGCCGAAGCCAACGCATCCTCCATTCCGGTAACCATTGCCGGTTCCGCCACCGGAGTCACCGGCGGCTGCTGCCCGCAGGGTGGCTGGCTCGTCTCGATGCGCCACGCCGGTCAACTGGTGATCGAGCGCGGGCGCGCCGTGGCTGGAGCCGCCATCACGCTTCGCGACCTCAACGCCGCGGCCGCCCGCACGGGGCAGTTTTTCGCTCCCGACCCCACCGAATGGACGGCCAGCGTCGGAGGCTCCATTGCCACCAACGCCAGCGGTTCGCGCAGCTTTCGATATGGCTCCACGCGCCGCCATGTCCTCTCGCTCGACGTCGCATTCGCCGACGGCACGCGTCGCCACTTCCGCCGCGGCGACGCAATCGACTTCGACGTTCCCGCCATCCCGCTGCCCAACACCACGAAAAACACCGCCGGGTATCCGCTCTCGCCCGGCATGGATTGGATTGACCTCATCGCCGGCTCCGAAGGCACGCTTGCCGTCGTCCTCGAAGCTGAGCTGCAACTGCTCCCCATCCCGCCCACCATTGCCGCCGCTGTCCTCTTCTTTGAGTCCGACGATGACGCCTTCGCTAGTGTCGAAATATGTCGAACCGAGCCGTCCCTTCGGATGCTCGAATACCTCGACGCCAACTCGTTGAACCTTTTGGGCGAGTCCGCCGCCGCCGCCCTGATCGTCGAATCGACGTCCCAAGACTGGCTGCACTCGCTCGACCTGCCTGGACTTCGCGACGACTCCTGGGTCGCCGCCACCCCACAGGACCGCGAACGCTTCCGCGCCTTCCGCCACTCGCTACCAGAGAGAGTCAACGACCTTGTGCGACGCAACGGCTTCCAAAAGCTCGGTTCCGACTTTGCCGTCCCCCTGGATCGCAACCGTGAGATGCTCGACCACTATCACGCCGAACTCTCACGCCACTTCCCCGGCCAGTACGTCCTGTTCGGCCACATCGGCGACGCCCATTTGCACGCCAACATCCTGCCTGCCAAGGCCGAAGAGGACGCCCGCGGGCGAGAATTGATGCTGAAGCTTGCTATGCACGTGGTTTCACTGGGAGGAACTGTAAGCGCCGAGCACGGTCTAGGCAAACGAAAGGCAAATCTGCTTGCGATTCAGTACTTGCCCGAGGTAATCGCGGCAATGGTTGCGGTGAAACGGCGGCTCGATCCCGGCAACATTCTGGGCCGAGGGAACCTCTTTCAGGGAGAAATTTGATTCCGGGCGATCCGTTCCTGGATTTGACGCGTATCAGTACTTGTGCGGAATCCGTACCATCGTGATATGATTCCGTCTGGATCCTATACAACAGCCGCTGCAACAACAGCGGCGCCCTAGGGGAGGTATTGATGAAGAAAGTTGCTCTCTTGGCTGCGTTCGCTCTTTCGGCATTTGCTGCGGAGTGGACTGGTGCCATTTCGGAAGCGGGCTGCGGCGCAAAGCACACCGACGGTTCCGCCAAGTCCGTCGCCTGTGTGACGGGCTGCGTGAAGAAGGGCGCTGCCCCCGTGTTCGTCACTGCCGACGGCAAGGTGGTCAAAATCGCCAATGCCGACAAAGTGACGGAGCACCTTGGCCACAAGGTGAAGGTCACTGGTAAGCTCGAAGGCGAAACCCTGACGATCGACACCGTGTCGATGCTTCAGTAAGCGCAACCAAAGTTTCAAACCTGAACACCCGGCGGGCCAGTTTCCCCAGCCGGGTGTTCTGTTTTTGGCGTCCCTACTGCTACTGCAGTTTCCCGCGCGCCTCAACCTTCCAAACTTCTTCGACTACTCCGTTGCGCACGCCATAAACCTGCTCGTGGAGGTTCATCACGACGCAAACATGGTTCATGAGCATGCGAACCTGTTCGCCTACTTCGAAGGTCCGTGCGCACTTCCGTACGTCCACAAAGCCGTGTTCCTCCATTAGCTTCGTGAAGACCGCTTGCGGCGCGTCGAGCATCACGCCGAAACCGGCATCGGCTCCGGTTGCCAGCCGGTCCGAGGAAAAGGTTTTCGAGCCGCCGTCGATGATCATTTGTCCTGGGACGGCCGTCGAGACAACCGTGCACAGCACCGTTGCCGCGCAGTCTTCCCAAGCACAGGCTCCGCACTCAACCGTGTTCCGGTCGTTGTAAACGTAGGTGCCCGGACGAATCTCGTTCATTCCAGCTACGTAGTGCGAGTGAAACAGTGCCGGTGTCGAACCGCCGCTCACGACGTTCGGCCGCAAGCCCGCGGCGGTCAGTTGTTCAACGAGCGTCTCTACCTCATTGGACAAGGTCTTCAGCGTGGCCAGTCCAGTCTCATCCATTAGCTTGACGTGGCCCGGATACGTTGCGAAGCCTTCGTAGCGCAGGTGGGGAAGCTTCGTGATCTTGCGTGTGAACTCCACCGCATCGCTTGGCTGAACGCCCACGCGGCGCAACCCCATATCCACTTCCACCAGGACTCCGATTTCACGGCGATGCTCGCGCGCCGCATCGGACAACTGGCGTGCCGCGGTCACGCTGTCCAACGCCACCGTCACTTGTGTGCGTTCGGCGACCGCCATCAGCCGCTCAAGTTTCCTCCGCCCAATAATGGGATATGCGACGAGAAGGTCGTCGGGTGAAGCGTGCATCATCACCTCTGCCTCGCCCACCTTGGCAACCGTGATGCCCACTGCGCCCATATCCAACTGCTTTCGGGCGATCATCGGGCTCTTGTGGGTTTTCGTGTGCGGACGCAGCCTTAGGGAACGGTCCTTCGCATACCCGGCCACGCGCGCGAGGTTGCGCTCCATCACGTCGAGATCCACCAGCACCGCCGGCGTCTCGATTTCAGAGATTTTCATTCCACCTATTTTGGCTCAATAAACCGGATGTCGAGCTTACCCGCCGGACCGCGGTAGTGCAGCTCCAGCTGCTTCACCTTGTGCTTGCCTTCCATCAGGAAGTACAACTGCCCAGCCAGCGGCTCCTTGGTCTCTTTGCTGTCCACCAGCACCTTCTCTTCCAGCGCCGTCAGCACCGGGCTCTTTCCCTCGCCCGGCTTCCCCTTCTCAATGCTCACCGCCGCTTCTTCCACCGAGCCCGTGTTGCCGATGCCGCCACCTTGCCCCGGCAGTCTTCCAATGCTTCCGCCGCCAATGCCGCCCCACACCGGCCCGCGATCCTCCGACGCCACGCCTCCGCCCGCGACGGAGCGGCTGGAAATGCGCATCGTGCCCGAACCGGCGATTTGCGACGGCGAATAAGGGGATGACTTTTGACCGTCTTTGTCCGAGCGCAGGAAGAAATGGTCGCGATCGATGCGAATTGGATCCTCGCCCAACGGCGCAAGCTTCACGGTTACCACCATGAAGCCTTCGTCCAATTCGAAGCCGAGCAATTGCTTTACCGATTCGCGGTCGGGATACAAAGCGGCTTCCACTCTGAGTTTTTCGTTTGCGCCCGAACCCGGCACAGGCGCACCTCCCTTTGGCGCAGCCAGCGCGACGCTCGCCATCAAACAGAGCAGGGAAGTGTACCGCATGCCTGGATTATAGCCTCTTGGTC
>DASRHX010001141.1:0-4237 GCA_035650295.1 Bryobacteraceae bacterium
AAATCGCGTACCCTAGCTCTCATGTCCCGCCACCACCGGCGTCATTTCCTCAGCCGCACCATCGTCCTGCCCTCTCTGATTTGCAAGCTCCACGAGCACGCCGTTCCCCTCCTTGCCGCGCAGGCCTCCGCCGCGAAGCCATACGACCTCCTAATCCGCGGCGGCCGCGTAATCGACCCCTCGCAAAACCTCTCGGCCGAAACCGACGTCGGCATCAGCCAGGGCAAGGTCGCGCGCATCGCTCCCAATATCGCCGCCACCGAAGCACGGAGCGTCCTCGATGCGCGGAAGATGATCGTCACTCCTGGCCTGGTCGACGTCCACGTGCACGTCTACGATGGCGTCGCCCCGCTCGGCATTCCCGCCGACCCGAATTGCATCGCCAAGGGCGCCACCACGGTGGTCGACGCCGGATCCGCCGGCGCCCACACTTTCCCCGGCCTACGCCAATACGTTGTTCGCCAGGTGGAAACCCGCGTCTTCGCATTTCTCAATATTTCGGTGATCGGCCAGTCCACTCTCTCCGACAACAATCCCTGGGGCGAGTTGCTCGACCTGCGTTACGCCAATCCCAAACTCGCTATCCGCACGATCGAGCAAAATCGCGACATCATCCTTGGCGTCAAGATTCGGCTCACGCGCAACATCGCGGGCGACCACGATCTGCAGGCGCTCGCTCTCGCGCGTGAAGCGGCCGATGCCGCCGGCTTGCCGCTCATGGTCCACATTGGCGCCACGTTTTCCCCCCTGCCGAAAATCCTCTCGATGCTCAAACCGCGCGACCTGATCACACACAGCTTCCACGGACGCGAAGGCGGGATCCTCGACGCCCGCGACCGCGTTCTTCCCGAGGTTCGCCGCGCCGTCGAAAGCGGTGTCCTGCTCGACGTCGGCCACGGCGCGGGCAGCTTTTCCTTCCGTACGGCAGAGAAGGCCTTCGCGCAAAACATCCTGCCCGGCACGATCTCGAGCGACGTCCACCAGGGCAATGTCAACGGCCCCGTCTACGACCTGGCCACGACTCTCTCGAAATTCCTCCACCTGGGCATCAGTTTGGAGGAGGTCCTCCGCCGCGCCACCGCCAACCCCGCCAGCGCCCTCTCGTTCCCCACCGGCACCGGCTCCCTCAAGGTTGGCTCCACCGCCGACGTCGCCGTCTTCGAATTGCGCGAAGCGCCATGGGAAATGGTGGACTCCCTCGGCGAAAAGCGCCCTGGCAACCTGCGCCTCAGACCAGTAGCAACGGTCAAGGCCGGCCGTATTTATGGCAGCTCGGTGATTCCGGTGTATCAGTAGGCAGGCTAGCGTTAAACTGGAATTCAGCGCCGCGTCCTCGTCGTAGAAAGAGGATTCTCGAATGCACAGCCTGCTCGGCTACGAGGCGGCGCCCACGCCCCGCATCCTTTGGGTCGAACTCACCTCGAAGTGTCCGGTTGATTGCGTATTCTGTTCGCGAAAGACTCGCCGCGGTGCTGGAGAGCACTTGCCGTATGCCCTTTTCGAAAAGCTGGCCGGCGAGATCCGCGATGCTCGCAAGTTCATTCTGAATTACTCGGGCGAATCCACCGTTTACCCACATCTGATGGAAGCTATTCAGCGCGCCCGCCGGACCGGCGCGTATGTCGAGATGGTCTCCGTCCTGACCACAGTCCCCGAATTACTCTTGGAGCCGCTTGCGAGCAGCGGACTCAATCGGCTCACGGTCTCCGTGCACGCTACGGACCCGGATGTCTATTCCGGTATTTATCGCTATGGTTCCTTCGAGAGTCTCCGTACTCGGCTTGTCCAGCTAACCAAAATCTCTTCCCGGCTCCCCCATCCTCCGGCTCTCGATTTCGCCTTCGTTGCCTTGGATGCGAATCTCGGCCAACTGGCTTCGGTCGGCGCTCTCGCTTCGGAATTGTCCGTCACTGATATCTCTGTCTTTCCTGTCCTCCGCCGTGACGGCATTCCAGTCCAATTTCCTTCGGAACTGCGGCCGGATGGCAGGCTGCGGCCCACCTTCGACCGGCGCGTGCGCGCGGTCGTGGCGCATGCAGCGCAAATTCACCCGAAACTACGCTTCCACATTTCGACGGCGCCGTCGAACGGGCCAATCCAACTGGATGCGGCCCCGACAGCATGCGGAGGTGAGCTTCCCGATGGCGCGCACATACATTCCTGTGAACAAAATCCA
This sequence comes from Bryobacteraceae bacterium, assembly GCA_035650295.1. Lineage (GTDB taxonomy): Bacteria > Acidobacteriota > Terriglobia > Bryobacterales > Bryobacteraceae > JAFLBB01. The sequence continues at coordinate 2,177 of DASRHX010001141.1, forward strand.
TGGGAAACCGTCCACGTCCTCTCCTCCGGCGATGTCGTTCCGTGCGAGGTCCTTGACAAACAACTGATGGGCAATCTCGCCCGGCAGTCTCTCTATGAGATCTGGCATGGCGAGCGCTACAGCGATTTTCGCCGCCAGTATCGTCACGGTCTGATCCCCGAATGCCGTACCTGCCCGTGGAAGCGCGCGTTTCTTCCGAGGGCGCTTGTGCCGGAGATCGCAGGTTCCAGCGGGATGCACGCCCAACTCCTCCACGGCTGGCACGAGCCCGCCGGTGAGCATCATTTCTGGAGCAGCCAGCAAGCCACGGCCATCGTCGCCGCTGCTCCAAGCGCCCGTAGGCTCCATGTTTCGGGAATTCTTCCGCCTGGTCCGCCGTGTTGCGCCAATGAGCTGACAATCGCCATCAACGGTGTGTCTGCGGAGACGGTTTGCAACTCCGGGCAGAGCAACCTTTCTTTCTCCGTTGAGATTCTTGCCCCAGAGTCCGTGACGCCGTCTCCCGCTTGGAACGTAGAGTTCCGGACCACCCACGTTTACCGCGCAACCGAACGCGGCACGGATACGGATCAACGCGATCTCGGCTTTGCACTTCTCCTCCTTGCCTCTCGTGAATCTTCGACCGCCGCCCTCTCGCGCCATACGCGGCCCAAGACTCGCGTCCTGACGCGCTCGATCCGCGGTATCGATCGCGCGGCGTTGAAGCTCGTTTCACCGGGCAAACCCGCGCCGCGGCGGGAAACATCGTCTCTCCTCCCTGGCCTCTCCATCCTGATTCCGGAGCGCGACAACGTTACGGAGCTCAGCGCTTGTCTGGAGAGCGTTAGCGCCGCGGCGCTTCACTGGGATGAACCATGGGAGGTCATCGTCCTGGTCAATGGAGCCTTCCCCGACGCGTATCGGCCGCTGAGGATTCGCCATCCGTCGTTCAGTTGGCGCTTTCACTCCCGGCCGTTGGGCTTCGCGCGCGCGATCCGTGCCATGCTTCCTCACGCCCGCTACGACTGGGTGTATCTCCTCAACAGCGATGTGGCTCTCGACCCTCGGGCGCTCGCCTCTCTGGCTCCCTATAGAAACTCGAGCACATTCTCGGTGGCCTCTCAAATCTTCTTCAAGGACTGCGCGCGCTTTCGCGAAGAAACCAACTGGGGTGTGCTCCTCGTCGAAGATGGACTGGCGACGATCCACGATTGGATTCCACGTTCCGGGCACACTGTTCCCACGTTCTACTCCGGTGGCGGAGCCTCATTGTTCCAACGCCGTGTATTGAAATCGCTGCTCGATGCCGAAGCCTATGAACCGTTCTATTGGGAGGACGTGGAGTGGGGATGGCGGGCACGCAAACTTGGGTATGACTCCTTTTTCTGTCCGGCTTCCATCGTGCACCACCGGCACCGGGCGACTATCGGGCGATTCTATTCGGCTGGCGTGATCGAGGAAATCGTCGCTCGTAACCGTCTATTGTTCCATTTGAGGAACTTTCTCACGGTCGGCTCTCTTGAGTCGGCGATCGCTGCCATCGAAAGCTCACCCGCCGCCATTGCCAATTGGTTCCTCACGCCTAGTGCGCTTTGGGCGATCGCACGTGGCCGTTTGTGGAATCACCGCGCTCCGATTGCGGATGAAGAGGTCTTTTTGCGGTGGCAGAGGTCGCTAGCCGATTCGGCAGTCCGAAACAATCCCCCTACTCCTCCGTCTCCATCCTCTTGCGCAACTCATCCAGATTCACCATGATGCTCTGATTACTCAGCATCAGCTGCGCCAGCACATCTTCCGCCGCGCGCGAATCCCGCTTCTTCCGCGCCCGCCCCGCATCGGCATCCAGCAGCGGCCGCAGCCGATCGAAAACATCCTCCGGCAGCGTGCTTTCCAAATACTCCAGCGCCGTCCCGCGCAAATGCGAATCGTCGGTGTGCAGTCCGCGGAAGGCCACCCGCAGCGGCTCCTTGGGCAACACCAGCATCAGCAGCGTGAAAACATGCTCCAAACTCCGCGACGACCGGTTCCTCAGAAACTCGTCCATCAATGGCGAAAGTTCCCCCTCGTCGCTTCCGTCCAACA
>DASRHX010001142.1:0-5420 GCA_035650295.1 Bryobacteraceae bacterium
GACGATAGCCGGCGGAGGGCGCACGCTGATGCCCGGGCTGATCGACATGCACTGGCACGCCATGATGGTGCGGCCGACGGTGGCGGCCATGCTGGCCGGAGACGTCGGCCACCTGAACCTGGTGGCAGGCGCCGAGGCAACGGACACGCTCATGCGCGGCTTCACCACGGTTCGCGACGTCGGCGGACCGTCGTTCGGGCTCAAGCGCGCCATCGACGAAGGAGTCGTCGCCGGCCCGCGCATTTTCCCGTCTGGCGCCATGATCAGCATTACCAGTGGTCACGGCGACTTCCGTCAGGCCTTTGAAGTGCCGCGCGCTATCGGTGCCCCGCTCAGTCGCGGGGAGCAGGTCGGAGCCGCCATGATCGCCGACAGCCCCGATGAAGTCCGCGTGCGCGTCCGCGAGCAACTCATGCTTGGGGCCAGTCAGATCAAACTGACTGCCGGTGGCGGCGTGGCGTCGCCTCACAGTCCGCTCGACGCTTCCACCTTCACTGAGGCCGAGTTGCGCGCCGCCGTTGAAGCCGCCGGCAACTGGGGCACGTACGTCACGGTCCATGCCTATGTCCCCGAGGCGATCCAACGATCGATCGCCGCCGGTGTGAAGTGCATCGAGCACGGTCACCTGATGGACGAAGAGTCCGCCAAGCTGATTGCCGAACGCGGTATCTGGCTGAGCATGCAGCCGTTCCCCGAGGAACTGGGCCACGCGTTTCCCCCCGGCTCGTTTGAGCGGGAAAAGTTTTTAGAGGTGCTCGCCGGCACCGACCGCACCTACGCGCTGGCCAAGAAGTACAGGATCAAAACCGCCTGGGGCACCGACGTTCTGTTCTCACCAGCATTGGCTCAGCGCCAGGGAGAACTCTTAACCAGGATGGTCCGCTGGTTCACCCCCGCGGAAGCGCTCAGCATGGCGACGAGCGTCAACGCCGAACTGCTCGTCCTGTGCGGAAAACGCAACCCTTATCCCGGCAAGCTCGGCGTCGTCGAAGAAGGCGCTCTCGCTGACCTGCTTCTGATCGACGGCGACCCCATCTCCAATATCAAGCTGATCGAAGCCCCTGCCAAAAACATCCTTGTGATCATGAAAGACGGCAAGGTCTTCAAAAACACGTTCGCAGGTAGCCATGCGGAGCCCTCCGTTCGCTGACAAGTTTCCATGAAAGATATTGGACCTAAGTCCATCAAGTACCCACCTACTACCTGAGGGTTTTCCATCCAATTAGAAATGCGAGGTGCAAACTCGGGATCGGCGGTGACCTCTCGTTCGCGGATCCCCTGCACGCGCCGTGCAAACAAAAGGACATTATGAACTCATTCGGTAGCATCCGTTTATGGACCATCACAGCCGTTATGGCTGGCGCGCTGCTTGACACTCAAGCCGCCGAAGAGGCCGCCCCAGCCGCCGAGAAGCGCTATGTGCCGTGGGAGAAAGGATCCGCGCAATTCGGCGGCCTTCTTACCGTTTTCGACAGCACCCTGGCATTTGGTATCAACAGGGCCTCCGGGGTGAGTTTTGATGCCGAGGAGCTGTTTGGTTTGGAGACGACCCGGGTAATCCTTCGGGCCGAAGCCATGTATCGTCCAGGCAAAAGCTTGCGGCATCAGTTCGACGTTTCCTACGGCAGTTATCATCGCAGCGGGGTTGTCAACTTGTCGGAGGAAATTGAAATCAATCGCGTAACCTATCCGGTGGGAGCGCGGATCGAATCGGTCTTCAACTTCGATCTCATCCGCGGCACCTATTCGTACGCGCTCTTGCAAGACGACCGGATGCGTATTGCCCTCGGACTCGGTGTGTATGCAGTGCCCCTGCGCTACGAACTGGATATCCGGACCACGGCTGGAACGACCAATGTGGAAGGAGCCGACATCACCATCCCCTTGCCGGCTCTCGCTCTGAAGGGCGAGTTTCAGCTTGTTCCCAGACTCTTCCTGGATGCGGGAATCAACGCCATGTACCTTGAGCTGAGCGATTTCAAGGGCTCGCTCGTGGAGGCGAACGTCAGCCTGGAGTACCGGCCCTGGAAACATTTCGGCCTTGGCCTGGGATACAGTGGCATGGCTGTCAGCGTTGAGGCAGAAACAAGCGACTCCGAGTATCTCGGTGCGGATTTCGTCGGCAACGTGGATGTCCGTTTCAATGGACTCATGCTGTACGGAAAGGTGTCCTTCTAAATCTAAACGCACATGAGATCTACTTATGTGAAGCCCATCATCGCTTCGTTAGCGTCCATCCTGATGCTCGCTGGCTGCACTCATCTCGGCCCACGCACACTCACTCGTGACCGATCCGATTACGGCAGCGCCATCGCAGAGTCGTGGAAGGAGCAGACGCTGCTCAACATCGTCAAGATCCGGTACATGGATCTGCCCGTCGTTCTTGAAGTGGGGCAGATCGTAAGCGGTTACTCGCTGGAAACCACGGCCAATGTCGGCGGGCAGATCTCTTCGGCCGATGCCCTTCAGCGCAACAGCCTGCTGTTCGGTGCGCAGGGGAAATTTACTGACCGGCCTACCATCACCTATGTGCCCATGACCGGCGACAAGTTCCTTCGCGGCCTGCTCACCCCGATCGAACCCAGGAACATTTTTTTTCTGCTCCAGTCCGGTTACGCGGCGGATTTTATTCTCGGGCTGACGGTTGAGTCTTTGAACGGGCTGGGCAATCGCTCGATCGCTGGCGGGATATTCCGCGAGGCCGAACCGGAATTCGTGCGCGTCCTTCAACTCCTTCGCGAAGTGCAGTCCGCCGGCGGCTTCGGCCTCCGCGTCGAGGAGAACAAAGAAAAAGGACAGACTGCGGTCCTGTTCTTCCGGCGCGAGAACGTGTCGCCAGAAGCTCTGGAAAAAGTGGCCGAAATCCGGCGGCTCTTGAAGGTCCCGCCCGACCAGGATCGCTTCAAACTGGTCTATTCGCCCGCGCGAAGCGCCGAGGATGAGCTGGCTGTCACCAGCCGCTCCATGATTCAGATCATGGCCGCCTTCGCCTCCTATGTGGACGCGCCCGCCCAACACATCAAAGAACAGCGAGCGACACCCGGAATGGAGAATACATCGGACGACAGCGCCAGTTCTGGAGTCCGTGTCCACAGCGGCAAGCAACGCCCTGCGGATGCCTATGTGGCGATCCATTACCGCGACCACTGGTTCTGGATTGACGACCGCGACTGGCGTACCAAGCGCGCCCTCACCGCAGTCACGTTCTTCTTCACCCTCACGGATTCGGGCAGTGCCGAGCGTATGCCGCTGATCACGATCCCCGCACAATGATCCGCTGGGCCATGAAGGACGTCGCGTTCCTTAAGATGGCCGCTCTTCTCGGCGTGTCGCTGTTCGTTCTGATTGCTTGCGGCTATCGCATGGCCACGCCCGAAGTCAGGCTGGAGGGAAAGGCTGCAAGTGGGACAAAAGGCCTGTTCCGCGTCCTGCTTGGACCAAGGTCCAATAGCGAACCCCTTCGCCCGCGACCAGCTTAACGCGGCTCCGACGAAGCCACTTGGCAGGAAAGCACATGAAGGTAATTAGGGATATCAGGTGGACTTAATGAAAGCGCTCCAGGCCAGTTCTCTCCCCATTCTCGCCGTTCACATTCTCAACGCGCAGGATGCCCTTCCTTCCTGGAATGACACGGCACCGAAGAAGGCCATCGTCGCTTTCGTCGAACGCGTCACGCGCGAAGCCTCGCCCGATTTTGTTCCACCTGCCGAACGCATCGCCACTTTCGACAATGACGGCACCCTCTGGTGCGAGCAGCCATTCTATTTCCAGCTCGCTTTCGCCATCGATCGCGTCAAAGCCATGGCTCCCCAACACCCGGAATGGAAGGACAAGGAACCCTTCAAATCTCTCATCGCCGGCGATATCAAAGGAGTTGCCGCCGCAGGCGAGAAAGGGCTCCTGCCGATCATCGCAGCTACACACGCCGGAATGACGACCGACGAGTTCAATACCATCGTCAAAGCCTGGATCGGCACGGCGCGCCATCCCAAGTACCGCCGGCCTTACAACGAATGCATTTACCAGCCCATGCTCGAACTACTCGCCTACCTCAGGGCGAACGCGTTCAAAACTTTCATCGTCTCCGGTGGCGGCGTTGAGTTCATGCGCGCATTCGCCGAGAAGGCTTATGGAATTCCACCCGAACAGGTCGTCGGAAGCAGCGGCATCGTCAAACTCGAATCACGCAACGGCCAGCCGCTGCTGCTCAAGGAACCCAAAATCGAATTTATCGACGACGGACCGGGCAAACCCGTCGGGATCAACAGATTCATCGGCCGTCGCCCCGTCGCCGCCTTCGGTAACTCCGATGGCGACCTGCACATGCTGCAATGGACTGCTGCTGGGCAGGGGGCGCGGCTGATGCTCCTCGTTCACCACACCGACTCCGACCGTGAGTACGCGTACGACAGGGAGTCTCACGTAGGTAAACTCGATAAGGCGCTCGACGAAGCCAACAGCCGCAGCTGGATAGTGGTGGATATGAAGAACGACTGGAACGCAATTTTCCCAACAGCTCAAAAACTATCAAAAATACCATAACCACAAACCAAGGAGATCACATGAAGAAGATACTAACGATAACCGCAGTCGCTGCGCTGTTGAGCGCAATGGCCCACCACGCTCCCGCACAAGAAAAGACCGGCAAGCCAGCTTTAGTCGTCGCCGAAACGAATGTCGTAAAAGCGACCGTCGAAGACATCGATCTCAAAAAGCGCGAAGTGACCCTCAAAGATGAGGACGGCAACAAACACAAAATGAAGGTCGGCGAAGAAGCTCGAAACCTCGACCAGGTTAAAAAGGGCGATGAGGTGGTTGCAAAGTACTATCAGTCCGCCGCCATCTCCCTACACAAGCCCGGTGAAACTCCGGCGGAACCCCAGGCGGAGGAAGCCGTGCTCGTCGCAAAAGGCGCGAAGCCAGGTGGTGTCGTGGTTAAAACCACCCAGGTGACCGCCACCGTGGAGGACGTCGACTACGCCAAGCGCGAAGTGAAACTCAAAGATGACGAGGGAAACACAAGGAAGATCAAAGTCGGCGACCGCGTCAAGAAACTCGAGGACGTCAAAAAGGGCGATCAGATCGTGGCCAGGTACACCGAGGCGCTCGCGATCTCAGTCGAAAAGCCGCAGGAGTAATCACACCGCGAAAGGGGCGGAGATATGCCAAACCAAACTGGCAAACCAAACATTCTCATCATTTGGGGCGACGACATCGGCTGGTTCAATCCGAGTTGTTATCACCAGGGTGTCATGGGCTATCGCACACCGAACATCGACCGCATTGCGGCCGAAGGCGCGCGTTTCACAGACTGGTACGGGCAACAGAGTTGCACCGCTGGACGCGCCGCGTTCATCACTGGCCAATCTCCCATCCGCACGGGTCTTACCAAGGTCGGTTTGCCAGGTGCTGACCTCGGC
>DASRHX010001143.1:0-8034 GCA_035650295.1 Bryobacteraceae bacterium
AAAGAGCGTCGTGACGCGCGAGATGAGGGCTTCCAATTGAGGTCCAGCTTCGGCCTTGTAGCTCGCCGTGCGAACGACCACGCGGTAGTAGCCTTCGTCGTCGGCAATGGAAACGATCTTGCCACGTTCGACACCTTCCACCAACACTTTGATATTGCCGTCCGGAAGCTTCAGGCTCTGGACGATACTGGCTACCGTACCGACCTGGAAGATCTCTTCCGGTGTCGGTTCGTCGATTGAAGCGTCGTGCTGAGTGGCGAGGAAAATTTTCTTGTCGCCGGCCAACGCTTCTTCAAGCGCGCGCACGCTGGACTCCCTGCCGACGACGAACGGAGTCATCATGTGCGGGAAGATCACCACGTCCCGGATGGGCATCATCGGGAGACGCTTCGTTTCAGGCTTTTCCTTCGAAGTGATCATGGTGTGATTAGAGGATAAAGAATTCGGGGTGGGAAGGAAAGCGGCTTAAGCAATTTCACATTCCCATATTCGGTTGGATGCCTCATTTGAGGTCCAGGGTACAAGCCGCGAGCCTCAGCCGGCCTTCTCAAGCAGCGTGAGATTGATCTTCTGGGTCAGAACCATCTCCTTGGTGACAACGAACTCGCGGACTTTCTTATAGGAAGGGAGATAGTACATCAGATCGAGCATAAGGTCTTCCAGGATCATGCGCAGACCGCGCGCTCCCAGCTTGCGATCCATCGCCAGCACGGCGATCGCGTCCAATGCGTCGTCGGTAAACCTCAGTCTAACATTCTCGAACTCGAACAGCCGTTGATACTGGCGGCTAATGGCGTTCTTCGGCTTGGTGAGGATCTGGACGAGGGCGTCCTTGTCGAGCTCATCGAGCGTGCCAACCACGGGAAGGCGTCCGATGAATTCGGGGATGAAACCGAATTTGATCAGATCGACCGGCTGAATCTCGGAGAACAGCTCGCTCTCGCGCTTGGGACCTCGCTTCTGCTCCTTGCCATCGGCGTCGGGCGTAAACCCAATAGGCGACTTGCCAACGCGGCGTCCGATCACTTTGTCGAGTCCGACGAATGCTCCCCCACAGATAAACAGGATATTCGTGGTATCGACCGGCGTAAATTCCTGGTGCGGGTGCTTGCGGCCCCCCTGCGGCGGGACGTTCGCAATCGTTCCTTCGAGAATCTTGAGCAGGGCCTGTTGCACGCCTTCGCCGGAAACGTCGCGCGTAATGGACGGATTCTCGTCTTTGCGGGCGATCTTGTCGATTTCGTCGATATAGATGATGCCCTGCTGGCAGCGCTGCACGTCCCAATCGGCGTTCTGCAAGAGACGGAGAACGATGTTCTCAACGTCTTCTCCGACGTAACCTGCTTCAGTCAGCGTAGTAGCGTCGGCAATCGCAAACGGAACGTCAAGAACCTTGGCAAGCGTCTGGGCAAGGAGTGTTTTCCCCGTACCGGTGGGCCCGATTAAAAGGATGTTGCTTTTGCCCAGCTCGACCTCCTGGGTCGAACGCTTGTTCATTTGGATCCGCTTGTAATGGTTGTAGACGGCAACGGCTAGTTTGCGCTTCGTCATTTCCTGGCCAATGACGTATTGGTCCAGGTATTCCTTGATCTCAAGCGGCTTCGGAAGTTTGTTGGGAAGGCCGGCGGCGGGCTCGTTGCGATCGTCTTCCAGAATGGAATTGCATACGGCGATGCATTCATCGCAAATATAGGCTCGAGGATAATCGCTGGGGGAGCTGATTAGCTTACCCACCGCGTCCTGGCTTTTGTGGCAAAACGAACAGCGCAACGTTTCGTCGGAGCCGGACCTCTTCAAACAGTGACCTCCCTGCGAACGGTTGTGGGTGCGACCACAACTTCCCGTCGGCTAACACCATTATCACCTGAACGCAGGGCGATCGGCAATTCGGGAAGGCAGCCGGGAGGAAATTTATCCATTCGCGGACGGCTACGGATGCCGAACCATGGCGCTTGCCGAACTGGCGCCGAGCTCCAGTTGATCCTTTCCACGCGGGCGCCAGGATGGTTCGTGGCGCACATAAAGGTTGAAAACGCCGCCTCCAGGGGCGACTGGTTCTTCGCACTCGAAGACTACGGTGTTGCCACCCCAAGCAAAGGAGAGGGATTTCCCCCGAACCTCGCCAGCCTTGCGGAATCCGAGCGGAGCGTTGGCCGCGAGCGAGAAGGCGTAGCGGCCATGGCCAGGGAGGTAAAGGTAAACGGCTTCGCCGCTGATTCCGCCGCCCATCGCCTCTACCAACGTGCCATTGAGCAACAGCCGGGGCTTGGTCAGCGTGAGCGGGGCGTCGTCTACGGTAAAGTCGCGGGGCGAGCCGGAGGGGAGGCGCGGTGAATGGCGGTCGTCGCCAATGGAGAGGTAGTCGACGATGCGTTGACCCGTAATGGGGTAGACGAACAAATCGACGGCAACCTGCTGGCGGTCCTTCCGTCCACCGACCACGACCGGAGGTGGGAGCGAAGGAAGAGGAATTAGGCTCCACGCCGTGGGCTGATCCAGCTGGAGGCGCGCTGCGTTCAGAGTCAAGGGCAGGAATGTCACGCGGTACTTTCCCTCCGGGGTGGGGTCGATCATCAGGTCATAGCCGAAGTATTTGCGTGCGGCGGAGTCAGCCATGTAGCGGTGGAATACTGAAGTGACGACCAAACCGCCGGCACCGAATCCATTGAGCTTCTGGCCAGGTATCTCAGGTTCTATGCGCGTTTCATATCTGAAGGTGACGGCGCCCTTTTGGCCACTGCCGCCCATGATGACTTGTGCTGCCGGGCAGGTGCAGACGGACAGCAACATCAGACTAGTTACTCTCATGGTTCCTCCTGACAATCCTCGGTTTGATTTCCGAAACGGGCTGAAAATCGGAAAACTTCAATTCACGAACGGTTGTAGGCAGCGTTGGCTTGCTGCGCGGCGTGAAATAAACCAGCGCGGACACGAGCAGCAGAAGGAGCATAAGCGCGGGAACCGGGACAGGTATCGAACTTGCCCAGAGCCATCGATACCATGGCTGCTTGCCGAAGATCCGGCGCTCCAAATGAGAAGGTGCGGGTGGTGCCTCCCACCGCGCTAGCAACCGGTTCAGTTCGTCGTCGTTCAGTGGTTCCATGTCGTCTGTGAACTCCTTTGATCCGAGAATCGAAGAGGCGCTAGGATACGACGCAGGTTTTCGCGCGCTCGATGGAGGCGTGCTTTTACCGTGCCCACTTCAGCGTCAACCGCACGCGCAATTTCTTCGAGGCTCCGTTGTTCGTATTCGAACAGGACAAGCGCTTCGCGCTGAAACGGCGGAAGCAATTGGACGGACCGCGCCACCAAATCGGCTACTTGACCAGTTGCGGGATCGACAGGCTCGGCGACGAATGCTTCTTCGTCGAGCGCCGACCAACGTTGCTCCGTTCTCCAGCGATTTCTCGCCAGATTGCGGGCGATGGCGAGTAAGAATGGCCTCATCGGAGCCCGGGACGGGTCGTAGGCATTCGGGTTCCGAAGCAGCGACACAAAACAGTCGTGCACGATATCTTCGGCCGCCGAAGGCGAACCGGTCATCCGCCAGGCGAAGCGATAGATCGCATCCTTATGAGTGCGGTATGCCTCGCGGACATCTGATTCGGTCATTGTCTTCGGATTCCACAGCCTGCTGCCTCAGCAGCCTCTGTCTAGAGTTACCCGAAGACCCCGGAAAAGATACGGCCTAAGTATTGGCGGCCGGCGTTCGTGCGAATGACTTTACTTCTTGCCAATCACGCCTTCGAGCGTATCGGCGGTCAGAACTTTCTTGGCCCAGCGCTCGACCTGAGCGGATGTGGCCGCTTCCAGACGGTCCTCGGCCCATTTCGGAACCGTGCCGAACTTGGTAGCAAGCTGACTGCGGAGCATGTTCGCCTGGGCATGGCGCATGATGTCCACGACGAATTCGTTCTTGTAGAAAGGGTCGGTTCTTGCACCCATGGTCTTCATTTCCATTCTGAGGCGTCCGGTCAAGCGCCGCAAGCCCGACAATAATGCCACTTGCAGCAGAACCCGCCGCCGGTCAGCGGCGCCGAGGGCCCCCACCCTTCGGAGGATCTCCGAAATTCGCTCCGGACCGCCGTCCGCCAACATCGCCAAAGCCAGGTCGCCCGGCTTACCGCTCGCAAGAAGTTGCTCGGAGTCGAGTTGGCGGATATCCATCAATGTATAGGCAGCCCGTGTTTCGCCGAGATCGACCTGATTTTCCATCCGCATCTTCGCCTGGCCGAGATAGAGAACCACCTGACGCACGCGGCGCCGGTATTTCTGGCCGAGGAGCAGACAGTAGATGCCCTCCCGATAGGGCATGTTGCGGTCGTTTGTGCTTTGAAACTCGAGGTGGAGAATCGTTCCGTCGGCCAGTAACAAGACGAGATCGGCCCGGCGTTCTTCCACTCTCGCCAGCTCAACGTTGAGGACTTCGCGAACCGGAACACCGGCCGTCAACTGGTCCAGCAGGCTCGGGTGATCGCGTTGGAACAGGTCTTTCACGACCAGGTCGTATTTGCCTGCGTCCTTCATGGAGAGACCGCGCCGGCGCGGCGCTTGCCCGTTACTCCGCGGCCGGCGGTTCGGCGGCAGGCAACTCGCCCGCAACCTTCTTCGACTGCTCGAAAAGGAAATTCAGCACCTTGGAGGTGCGGATCTGCATGGCGATGCGGCGGATGGCTCCGTTCTCTTCGAGTTGTTTGCGGACGGCGGCGGCGGGCTGGCGCTCGCGGCGGGCGATCGTGTGAATCTCGCGGTCGATCTCGTCGTTGAGGACTTCGATGGCTTCGCGCTCGGCGATCTTGTCGAGCAGCATGGAGGCGCGCACCTCGCGCGTGGCGCGGTCCTTTTGCGAAGCGCGAATCTCGTCCCACTTGAGGTTGAGCTTCTTTACGTCCACCCCGGCGCCGGCGAGTTCATAAAGCCGCGATTCGACGTTGGCTTGAATCTGCTGATCGACGAATGCTTCGGGAACCGGGAATTCGTGGGTGTCGACGAGCTGGTCAACGAGCTTGTTCTTTGCCGCTGTTTGAGCCTGATTTTCACGTTCGCGGAGGATCGTCTTGCGGATCTCTTCCTTCAACTCGTCGAGCGTCTTGAAGTCGCCGATGTCCTGCGCAAAGTCGTCGTTCAACTCGGGCAGCTCTTTCTTGCGGAGGCCCTTCAGCACCATGTGGAACTTGACGGTCTTGCCGGCCAGGCGTTCGGCTGCGTACTCTTCCGGATAGGTCACTTCGACGTCGGCTTCACCGTCGGGCGGCGTCATGCCGCGCAGCGCTTCGGTGTAAGCAGGAATCGTTTCCTCCCCGCCGACATGCAGCATCACTTCGGGTTGCTCGACGGGATCGCCCTCGACACCGGCGATGCTCTTCAGGCTGACCACGGCATAGTCGCCATCCTCAATCGGGCGCGGATCGATATTGACGTAATCGGCTTTCTGGTCCCGGATCCCCTCCAGGCGCTTAGCGATGTCCTCGTCTGTAACCACGGGTTCATCGTAGGGAACCTGGAGTCCGCGATACTCGCCGAGCGTGAACTCGGGAAGCACTTCAAATTCCGCTTTGAAGCGGATGGGTTCGTCGTCGTGAAAGTGGATGTCGGTGACGTTGGGATTGCCGACCACTTTCCAGTCTTCCTGATCGGCGCGGGCTCGAAAGGCCTGCGGAACGAGCTTCTCAACGACTTCCTGGCGGATGTCTTCCTTGAAACGGCTGCGGATGATGGATAGCGGCGCCTTACCGGGACGGAAACCTTGCAGGCGTACTTTTTGCTGGAGCGAGTTGACCACTTTATCGGTTGCCGCCTGCACCTCTTCCAAGGGAATGACGATCTCCGTGGTTCGCTTGATGTCTTGGGTTTCGCTCAAGTTGTTGCCTTCCTAAACAGACGGATGGCCGGGCCCCATTGAGAAGGACCCGGCCGGTTCGGTTTGTGCAGAGCGGAGCTTCTAGCGTTAGCCTCGGGCGCCGACAGTAGCGGCCCCGGCGGCGGAACGCAACTCTTCGGCTTTGCCGGTGGCTTCCCACGAGAAGGTGCTCTCGGTCCGGCCAAAGTGGCCAAACGCGGCCGTATCCCGGTAAATGGGGCGGCGCAATTGCAGATGGTCGATCATACCCTTCGGCGTGAGCGGGAAGATTTCGCGCACCATGGCAACCAAGCGCTCTTCGCCGACCTGGCTGGTGCCGAATGTGTCGACGCGGACGCTGACCGGTTCGGCCACGCCGATCGCGTATGCCAATTGAACTTCGCACTTGTCGGCGAGGCCCGAGGCGACGATGTTCTTCGCAACGTAGCGTGCCATGTAGCAGGCCGAGCGGTCGACCTTCGTCGGGTCCTTGCCTGAGAAGGCGCCGCCGCCATGACGGCCCATGCCGCCGTAGGTGTCGACGATAATCTTGCGGCCGGTGAGGCCGGTGTCGCCGTGCGGTCCACCGACAACAAAGCGGCCGGTAGGGTTGATATGAAACTTCGTGTTCGAGTCGACCATGTTCGAGGGAACGATGGGGTCGATGATGTACTTTTTCACCTGCTGCCGCAGCACTTCGGTGGAAACCGTATCGTGGTGCTGGGTGGAGATGACAACGGCATCCACGCGGACGGGTTTGCCGCCGGCGTATTCCACCGACACCTGCGACTTGCCGTCCGGGCGGAGGAAATCAAGCTCGTTGGAACGGCGGACGTCACTTAACTGGCGCACCAGCTTATGGGCGAGCATGATGGGCAGCGGCATTAGCTCCGCCGTCTCGTTGCATGCATAGCCGAACATCAAACCCTGATCGCCCGCCCCGCCGGTATCGACACCCATCGCGATGTCGGGCGATTGCGTCTGAATCGTGTTCAGCACGGCGCAGGTCTTGCAATCGAAGCCGTAGGTAGCGTCGTTGTAGCCGATGTGGTCGATGACTTCGCGCACGAGCTTCGGTACATCGACATAGGTTTTGGTGGTGATTTCGCCGGCCACAAGCGCCATTCCCGTGGTGACCAGCACCTCGCAGGCTACGCGGCTGGTGGGATCGTCCTTGAGCGTGGCGTCAAGTACGGCGTCCGAAATTTGATCTGCGATCTTGTCGGGATGACCTTCGGTGACCGATTCCGAGGTAAAGATATGACGCATTCCGTCTGACAATTTCGTGCGTCCTCCTAGTTGCTGAGGTATCTAGCAAGGAAGCTCCAGGCGATTAGCCGCCCACTCACGAAACTCCAAGCTGGCGTTCAATGCGGGGGTGAACCGGGAAGGATTCCTACCTTACCAAGTGTAATGTAGCCTCTTGATTGCGTCAAACGAGTTCCAGCGAGTAGGGCGCGCGGCGGGGCGAGGGGGAAATCCGTGGGGCAAAGTGCGAAACCCGGCGGTTATGTGGGGCAACCGCCGGGTCTGCGGATCCGGCCAATGGGGAGCAGGCCGGAAGAGCGCTATTGCAGGGACTCTAGTTGGGCTTTGCCGTTTTTGACAGATTCCTTAAGCAATTCACGAAGCTTGCCCTTTGCTTCCTTACCCATGAATTCCATCTTGTCGCTCTTCAGCTTCATATCATCAGACAGGGCCTTCAATTTGAGATTCAGGGTGTCCATCTTGACCTTGACATCCTCCTGCTTCACCTTGCCCTCGAACTCCTTCGCCTTTTCAGCCATCTGTCTGGCGAGCCTTTCGATTTCGGCGGTGTTCTGACGGTTAACGGCGGATCGGATCTGAGATTGAAGGCGTTCGATCTCGTGGCGGAGATCGGAATTGATCCCGCGCTGCAACTGCCTACTGGCCATGGCTTCGGCACGGGCTGCGTCACGTTTCTTCCAGGCAGCTTCGCGCTGCTCCTTGCCCAGCTCGCGAAGGCCGTCGAACATCGCCCTCGCCTGAGCGATGGTGGCGGGATCGCGGATGACATAATGCCTGCCCTCTTCGATGAAGTGGATGGCATCGTTGTTCATGCGAATGCTTCCATGATCGCCGTTATGGCTCCAGGACCAGTCCCAGCTCCATTTGTGCGGTGCCGGCGGGGCAGGAGGGGCCGGTGGTGCAGGCGGGGCTGCCGCGGCAGGTGG
>DASRHX010001144.1:0-3416 GCA_035650295.1 Bryobacteraceae bacterium
ACCATCCATCGCGCACAGACACTCAAGCGGCAACGAGGCCTGACTGTAAATCAGGTGCCTTCGGGCTTCGCGGGTTCGAGTCCTGCTCTGTGCACCATTCCAATCTCGCCACGTTCGTCTAGCGGCCGAGGACGCCGGTTCTTCAAATCGGGTGGCGCGGGTTCGAATCCCGCACGTGGCACCAATCGCGTTGCCCCTTCGCCTAAGTGGTAGGGCACCGGGCTTTGAACTCGGAGGCCTTGGTTCGAACCCAAGAGGGGCAGCCGCTTCAACGTGGGCGTACAACGTCGGGAAGCGATGGCTGCGCTCAAATCCAACACCGCGGAATAGCTCAGTCGGTAGAGCGGAGGTCTCATACGCCTCGTCAGCCGCAGGTTCGATCCCTGCTTCCGCGACCAAATCTTGCCGGCTTAGCCAAGTGGGAAGGCAACGGGTTGTGGACCCGTCACGAGGCGGTTCGATCCCGCCAGCCGGTACGGGCGTGTAGCTCATCGGTAGAGCGGCGGCCTCCAAAACCGCGTCAGAGAGGGTTCGATTCCTTCCTGGCCCGCCACAATCAGTCTGGACGCTCACACAGTGGTGCCGTTGGACCGCAACGAACCAGTCCTTGTCAGCGAGCGATGGTAGGTGAGCGCGTTGCCGACCATTGATAATTCACAGTTATCACCGGAGCAGCTGGCCTTGATTGTGGCGGGCAACGCCAATGTTTCTGTGCACTTTTTACCCCACGCTCGACAAAGACCGGGCCGGCATCCACACATGGCACGGTGCCTTTGAAAACCTGGCTGGTGAATTTGGGGCGAACGAAGGATTCCAAGACACGCTGGCCGGCCGTTTGCACCCCACTTCCTGGTGGGGCTCGATTGTGCCGATTCTTGAAGTCTGCCTACTCTCACTGGAATCGTGGCCACGCTGGCACAGTGGGCGAGAGTAACGCACAGTTCCTTGGAGCGGCGCATAGCCTTGAAACGGAGGCGCGACGATTAGAATTGTTTGGGCGTCTCCCCTCGCTTCGCTCGCTGACGCACAACACGCCCGATCTACCGCTGTACAACGGTCTCGTGATTGCGCAGTATCCGCCAGCTGTTGCAGTGTCCGCGTGGGGGATGTCATGGAATGCACGGCAGGGGATTTCGGCTGTGAAGTATTGCTCAATCTTGAGTTCTATTGGAGCCAGTTCGTTCTCTGGCTAACCGGCGCATGGCAGTACTTAGCCGCCGCCGTCCCGCTCCTCGACAGGATCGTCAGCGTGGTTTCGGCCATCGTCAACAAGCTATTCGAATTGCTCGGCCGACACCTTCAGCCTCTGGCAACTCTCGCCACAACAACGTTCGCCATCGTTAAGTGGTATCAAAGCCGCGAAAGCGCGCAGTTCAAGCGCCTGCAGGAGATGCTGCGCACGCAAGACAGTCGTCGTCCTTATGCTGCGGCTGTTATTTCAGGGACTTAGGCGGCCTGTGAATATCCGGTTTTGTAGGAAGCGGATGTCCGCTACGACACGAAGCGGGACATGGCAATGAGGTCAGTGGAGGGGCTGTTTCACGTTCCACGAGAAAGGGGCGGGTAGGGGCCCTTACGTGTTGCAAAGTCCGCTACGAGACAAAGCAAGATCGCTGCGTTGCGGTCGTCAAAAGCATATCATGAAGTGTTTGCGAAAGGGGAAAAACGGATGCCTACATCAGTGAGCACGTTATCCGAGGAAGACGTTCGCCGGCTCTTCGGTGTACTCCTCGCCGAGCTCCACACCCTTTCTCTGACGAAGGCTCGAACCGCGGTGGCAGCCGCCGGGATCACCGGCGTGGACACACCTCAGTATTGGGACCCATTCCATGCCGCCATCGAGAGGGCGTTCCGAGAGCTAGGCCCAGAAGCCCGTCTGGTTGCGTTGCGCATTCTCGCGGATCGCTTCGCTGATAGGCAGAGCGTCCGCGATCTGTTCCTGCAGCACGGTTTTGACTTCGTAGATGGCACCTTCGTTCCGGTCGCGCTCCTCGATCAGCGAGAAGCCCGCTACCTTCCGCAATCGTCAGCGTCAGAGTTGGCCAAAGCCACTAAGCGCCTCATCGAAGGCGACGACACAGGCGCAATCACCGCTGCTTGCGGTGCCGTCGACACACTGATGCAACAGCTCTATGCCGCCCATGGGCTCGGAGATCCGGCCAAAGTAGCATTCGCGGCCAAGGTCGGGACTGCCTTGCAGCATCTCCGCATTTTCGAGGAGATGCGGACCGACTTGATCGCGCTCGGCATCAAGGAGACCGATGTCGACAGCATCTTGGCTGATATGCGCAAGGCGACCAACCACGCAACGCAGATGCTGCAAACATTTCGCCGGACTATGGGCGATGTTCACGGCTCTAAGCCCGCCCTGCGGCGAGCCGCTTATGACGCTATTAAGTGGGCATCTGCGATCTGCGGTTTGTTTGAACAAAGCTAGCTTCTCGATGCCCCATGGGCAGACGGCGCACGCCGCGTCTTGTCCTCCGGAAAATAATGGACGCACCTGGTTGTCCTGACGATATCCGCAGGCTCCGCCTTTCAACCGGCACCTCCTACCGTCAACTGCAACCACTTGGTCAGCTCTTCATCCAGTTGGGCGTCGACGTACACATCGGATCGAGGCGCCACGCCGGCCTTTACATCGAGCACCAAATGAAGGCCGACCGAATAGGCGTAGTTGCCGGCCTGTTCGGTCATGCCCTTCAGCTTCCTGATGTCGCCGTGGAAATCCTTGTTGGTGACCTTCTTAACCTCAACCACCAAAAGGTTTTCCTTCTTCCCAACTCGGTGAACAATCAGGTCAGGAACAATCGCGTCCTGGCCGATCAACTCACCCTCGGACAGACCGTAGCGAAGCCGCTTGATGAGGTCCTCGCGCCGACTCCATTCCAGGTCAATCGACCAGCCCTCGTATTTCCCGTGCAGGAGCACACCAAGGCGCGCCACGATAGCGCGCTCGGCGGGATCGGCATAAGCAAGATCCTTATCGCGGAGCAACTCGCGAACCGCGGACGCAAATATGCCGAGCGTAGTCTTTGGATCGTCAGCCATAAGCTGAATCTACCACGAGTCGGCGCCGAAATATTGGAGACGCAAGTTCTATTTCGCCGGCGAAACCACAGGCTTCATATATGACTACGCAGTAAGCGCTCTCGCCCCTTCCCTCCTCCTCACCCCCTCCCCGTACCGTGGATGGCAACGAAAGTTGCCGACCTGCCGCAAAACCCCACCTCACTTGAGGGCCCGCGTGGCGGCGTTCCACTTGCATCACCTAGAGCTGGTCGGTCGCGTGCTGCACAATACCGGCTACCACAAGACTGACGCCGCCGATCTTGCCGCCGCGCGGTCTGCGCTGTCGGAGGCCCACGTAACCGCGCCGGCGAGTCGCCTTGCTCCGAACTCACTCGCCAACTGAC
>DASRHX010001145.1:0-6260 GCA_035650295.1 Bryobacteraceae bacterium
GGATTTCGCGACGAGGTGCTTGACGATCTTCTGCGGGTTGCCCTCGACGGTGAAGTCGACATCATGCAGCGGGAAGCCGCCGAGCATGTCGCGCATGGCTCCACCGCTTAAGAAGACGTTGAGGCCGGCGTGTTCGGCGGCGGCCTGAACGAGTTGCACGACGGCAAACTGCTGGGGCCGCATATGGCTTTCCAGCATGAACATGTAGTCGCTCATGAAATGGCTCCGTTCGCTAAGCGCATGCGATTATCCACGGGGGTGGTGGCGCTCGATGGTGCTGCGCAGCCTTGAGGGCAGCACATGTGTGTAGATTTGGGTGGTGGAGATGTCGGCGTGGCCGAGCATGGTTTGTACGCTGCGCAGGTCGGCGCCTCCTTCCAACAGATGGGTCGCGAAGGTGTGGCGCAAGAGGTGCGGCGTCAGTTTCTGCGCGATTCCGGCTTTGCGGCCGGCCAAAGAGATGATGTGCCAGAAAGCCTGGCGAGTAAGTGGGCCGCCTCGGGCGGTGACGAATAAAAAAGGGCTGGGGCGGCCTTTCAGCAGCGCCGGACGGCCGTTGCCAAGATAGGCGGCGATGGCCTGGGCGGCCGATGGCGCGAACGGAATGAGCCGTTGCTTGTTGCCTTTGCCGGTCACGCGGATGAGACCCATGTCCAGATCGAGGTTGCGCATCTCCAAGCGGCAAAGCTCGCTGACACGTGGTCCGGAGGCATAGAGCAGCTCAAGCATCGCGCGATCGCGCAGACCGGTGGGGATGGTGAGGTCGGGCGCAGCGGTAAGGCGTTCGACTTCCTCGGCCGAGAGGCGCTTGGGCAGCTTCCGCCATTGGCGCGGCAAGGCGATGGAACCGACGGGGTCGGAGTCGAGTACGCGTTCGCGTTGGAGGTAGAGCGTGAAGCCGCGCAGCGCGGTGAGGTGCCGCGAGATAGAGCGGCTGTTCAACTCGGCCGTGTAAAGGGAGTCCAGGTGCGAGCGGACAACTTCGGCCGAGGGAAGTTGGTCGCCAAATTTGTTGAGCGCATGGGCGGCAAATCGGCTGAGGTCGCGAGAGTAGCTTTCCAATGTGTTCGCCGACAAGCCCTTCTCCAGGCGGATATGGGTGAGGTAGTCCCGAACGAGCCTCTCCAGCCGCGAAGTAGCTTGTGGCGGCTGGACGCGAGAGGTTCGGCCGGACTGTCCTGGGCCCGAAACGGGCGAAAGCACACTGCCACGCCTGCCTCGGATAACGCCCACGCTCATTGAGCCAATGATACAATATTTGCGAAATTGTTTGAAACATAAAGGCAATTCGTGTCGGTGCGAGACGGCCCGGTACGCTGTGTGAAAGAGGAATCGTGGGCGGTTCAACGAGCAAAAAGGTGGTCGTACACCGGTTCGATCGAGCTGCTGTACGGGGCTATCTGGACTCGGGCGGTGGCTTCGCGGGCGTGAACCTAGGCGTTTTGAGCCCACAGGGAACGCTTCAGGAGATTCCCATAGAAGAAGTAAAAGTGATCTGTTTTGTGAAGGATATAAGCGGCGATGCACCTTGGCAGGAACAGCGGGTTTTCCGCAGCCGCCCAAAAACAGAGGGCCTGTGGGTGCAGCTGGAGTTTCGCGATGGCGACGTGTTGCAGGGCGTTGTCCCAAATAATTTACTTCTCCTGGAGACAGAGGGGGTCAGCTACACGCCCCCCGATCCCACGGCGAATAATCAGCGAATATTTGCACCGAGGCAGGCTTTGAGAGCGGCCAAAGTGCTGGGGGTGATTGGCGGGCAGGCCAAGGGTAAGGGTAAGCGAGAGGCCGAACAGCGGCAGATTGGATTGTTCGAATAAGGAGTCGGCGACCGGCCAGGAGGGCGCGGTCCCACATGGGGGGAGGTGGGGGAACGCCTATTTTGGCGAACGGCGGGTGGCCAACATCGGTGCGGGTTGCCGGTTGTTGGCGCCAAGATGAATCTCGGCAAGGTCGAGCCATTGGTTGTCGAGGGTGTTCTGTACGAAGACGACTGACTCGGCAAGAAACCGGCGAGACTGCTTGAACTGAGCCCAGCGGATGCGCGCCAGCTCCAGTGCCCGCGGCGCCGCCGAGGGCGAGAGTCCCTGCGCGAGCGTGACGTGCGGGTGATACGGGAACGGCTCGTTGTAGCAAAGAGTAGCCTCGTTCAGCACATTGTGGATGCGCTCCAGGTGCTCGAGTCCCGAATCAATGGAGATGTAGACGACGTTCGTTGCGGCGAACAAAGTGGGCTCGGCCAGGCTCAATTCAAACGGTTCCAGCGTGGCGAGTTGGCCCCCTAACTGCCGCACGGCGTCGCAGGTGGGGCATGCGATGGGGCGGGGTGGGAGAAGCGTGACATGCGCCCTGGGAGCGGGACCGGCGACTTCGAGCTCTTCGCGGAGGTGATTCAGAAAAGACGCCAGCGGATCGGGTATATAAGTTACCAATGCGAAGCTGTTGATCCGCTCGGCGCCTCGATGAGGCAAATCCATGTCAGCATCCATAATAGCCCGAAGGCTGGCAAAACGTGTGTCCTACGCGGTAATAGGACTCGCCGAGGTAGTCTCGTCCGCCGCGGCGGAGGATTCCGGCTTCGCTTCCGGGACCACCCAGCGGGCTTCTTCGAAGCCAACATATTTATAGAGATAGAGGGCGCCGGAGTCGGATTGCAGCAAATCGCCCACTTCCAAGGGGTGGTCGGAGTCCTTGCAGAGCATCCAAGCAGCGTAAGGCGACGGCGCGTCGAGGGCAGATTCCTGTTCCACGTAGTCGCGCGCTTTCACATTCGCCAAACCGAGCGTATGAGCTGCCCAACGGAAGCTCTGACGGACATGGTCCTTCATGCGGAAGATGCGAAACGTGGGCATGTGCGAAGCCCGAACATATCACGAACGAATTGTTTTGGGCAATGGGGCCGTCGTCAGGTGGTGGATTGGTCGAGAAAACTAATGGAAAATAAAGGCGAATACTAAACACACGACCCGTCCGATGGGCCGACCAGGTGCCCTGAAGGAAAGTGCCAGTATCTTGTTGAAGTAGTACCCCTTACCTTCGATCCACAAAAACGATAGCTCCCGTCGGCAGTACTACCTGCATCGGTGGGTAAGAAACTCCCAACTTACGGATTCACAATGTTTTATTCAAATTGTTACTTGACACCGACCCTAGGAGTTCGTACCATTACCTAAAGCTAGACGTAAAGCAACTAGCAATCATTCTTCTTCGGAGGTCGTGAGTGAAAAATATACTTATAACATTAGCTCTAGCCGCACTATTGGCCGTGAACGCGAGTGCAACGCTGGTACTCGATGACTTTGACGGCGCCGTCGGCCAAACTGCAAACTCAACCAGCAATGGGGTAATGGTCGCGAACACAAGTGCAGATGCTCTCGTTCCAGGCGGATTCAGAACCATAGAAGCGACTTGTTTTTCAACGGGTTCTCCCGCATGTTCAAATGGTCAAAATGCGGCGGGTGTAGTGTCGCCCGGTTCAATCAGCTTCAACCTTGGTGGGAACGTAGACGGTTTGTTTCGTTTGCTCTACGACGCGAATGGGGCTGGCTTAGGTGGCTTTGACATTGCCCCGCTCGGCGAGACGACGTTGGAGCTGGCCGTTGTGGGCGCGGACAACGCCGCCGACGACACCCAGATTTCCATTACGCTGATAGATACGTCGGCCAACTCCCATACGATCGTTCTGAGCTTCCCGACCATTCCGCCGAACGATTTTCTCTCCTCAACGCTCCTTTCGGGCTTCACGGGCGGCGGCGTGGATATCCATTCGTTGCAGTCGATTGCACTGCAGTTCGATACGAGACTCGCCGATGGGAATGGCGCGGATTTCTCGTTGAATTACATCAGGACGCTGGGCGAGCCGCGTTGCCCGGACGGAAGCCTTCCGCCTTGCAACGGCACCGGCGAGATTCCGGAACCGACGACTCTGGCTATGATGGGCATCGGCTTGGTGGGTCTTGGTTTGATCGGACGCCGTCTGAGTAAGTAACGAACGACATCAGAGACTCAATCTGAGAGAATAGGGCGGGCCGGAAACGGCTCGCCCTATTCGCATTTATGCACAGGTTTTCGGTCGAAGTGGAGAGATTGCTCGCCCTGGAGCGCGCACCCAAGGGGATTCAACTGGCGGCGGACATGTTTCCGGGCGCACGCGCCGGGGAGGCGGCCGTGGCGGGGCTGTGGCTGCGCTGGGGAGAGTGGGAGCGCGCGCATGAGGTGGCGCAGGAGATTGAGACACCGGAGGGGAGCTACTGGCACGCGATTGTGCATAGGCAGGAACCGGATGCGGGGAATGCATCCTACTGGTTCCGGCGGGTGGGGCGGCACGCGATCTTCCCTGCCCTGCACGAGGCTGCGGCGCGAATCGGCTGGAGCAATGGAACCGAGTGGGACCCGTTTGCGTTCCTCGAATTCTATGAGCGCACCCGGCAGCGCGGCGGCAAGCCAGAGAAGGAGATGGTAGCGTCAATCGAGCGAGCGGAATGGGAGTTGCTCTTCGCCTACTGCGCGGAGCCCGGCTCATGAAGTGGGCGGTTGCGGCAGTGCTGCTGGCGGTTGTGGCGTTGGGCGGATACTGGGCGCTGGTGCACGGCGGTCCTCCAGCGGTTCCATTCGCAAGGGTTCAGCGCGAACGATTGGTCAGCACTCTCAGCACGAATGGGAAGGTCGAACCTTCCGAATGGGCCGTGATGCGCGCGCCGATGGCGGGCCGGTTGATCTCGCTGACCGTGACGAAGGGCGCGCAAGTGCGCAAGGGGCAGGTGATCGGACAGATGGAGAGCGACGCGGCGCGGGCGGAGGTGGTGGCGGCGGAAGCGCGACTGGAACAGGCCCAAGCGGAGTTGGCGGTGGCATCGCGCGGAGCTACGGCGGCGGTGGTCGCCGAAATTGAGGGCGCACTCGAGCGGGCGCGGGTCGAGCGGGAGAACGCGCGGGGGAGAGTGAAGAATCTGGAAGCGCTGGTTGCGGCGCAGGCAGCCACGAAACTGGAACTGGAGCAGGCGCGTGACCGGCTGCGCGTAGCGGAAGCCGAGGTTGCGGCACTGGAGAAGCGGCGTGGCGCATTGGGCGCGGAGAAGAGCGGCGTCGCGGCGGCACAGGCTCGGGTGAAAGATGCCGAAGCCTCGCTCACATTGGCCCGGGCAGCGGTGGCGAAGGCGGCCGTGGTGAGTCCGATGGCGGGCACGGTGTACAGGCTGGAGGTGAAGGCCGGAGCAGTGCTGGAGAACGGCGCTGCAATGGGCGAGGCCGGCAATCTGGGCGAGTTACGCGTTATCGTGTACGTCGATGAGCCGGAGTTGGGACGCGTGGGCGTAGGCATGCCCGTCGAGTTCACCTGGGATGCGCTGCCGGGGCGGACGTGGAAGGGGCGCGTGGAGAAGTTGCCGTCGCAGATCGTGACGTTGGGATCGAGGCAGGTGGGCGAAGTGGTTTGCCGTTTGGATAACGGCGACCGGGCGCTTCCGGCGGGCGCGAATGTCAATGCTTCCGTGATCTCGAAGACGATCGAGAGTGCGTTAGTTGCACCGAAGGAAGCGATACGGCGCGAAAACGGGCAGGCGGTAACCTATGTCTTGGCGGGTGGGCGGCTGGAGCGGCGCATCGTGCGCACGGGCACCTCGAGCATTACGCGAGTAGAGGTGATCGAGGGATTGAAGGAAGGCGAGTTAGTGGCGTTGCCCACCGATGTGGCGCTGAAGGCGGGCGATGAGGTGAAGGCCGAGGTTCGCTGAGGCATGGTGGGGATTCTAGTTTTCGGCGACAATCACTTGATCGTTGAAGGGCCGCGACCCGATGAAGAACATGCGTTGGCGTTGGCGCGGTTCTGGTCGTTGATTCGAATCGGACAAGAAACGCCGATGGAGCTGCGCGCCTGGAGGATCGTCACGAAAGCGTTTCGCGAAAGCCTGGAATGGGCCTGGGTTGTGCCGGCTGAAGGAGCGCGGACGGAAGCCGTGCGAGTTTTGCTAGCTGAAATGGAGGAGCGCGGGGTAAAATGCTCCACAGTATCTTCAAGGAGGCAGGGATGACCGACGGCGGTAAGCCGATTGTTCTAACAGCACCTTTGACCGAGACGATCGATCACGCTGGATACTTCATCCAGATGGCGCTGGCATCGATGCCGGTGAAGATGGAGAAAGTGATCGACCAGAAGTATCCGAAGTGGCGCGAGTTGGAGCGAAACGAAGACGGCTCGGCGCGCTACATGCCCGCGGGCGTCCGATTGGTGGAGGCGTCGCTGCTGCGGCAGAACGCGCCGGAAG
>DASRHX010001146.1:0-6346 GCA_035650295.1 Bryobacteraceae bacterium
CTTGTCGCAGCCCATGCCTGCCGCGCCGGCGTCCAGCGGACTGCAGTAAGCCAGCCTCGCACCGTTGTCCCCTGGTGTCACACGTGATATGGTACACGTGTGATTCCGTTCCGGCTTGTTCCGAGGCCGGGCGTGCCGGTCGCCGATCAGGTGGTCTTTGCGGCCAAGAAGGCCATCCTCGGCGGCAAGCTGCAGCCCGGCGACCCTTTCCCCTCCGTCCGCGCACTCGCTCGCGCGATGAAGATTCACCCCAACACCGCGCAAAAGGTGGTTGCGCAACTCGCTGACGAAGATTTGCTTCAAGTCCTGCCGGGCATCGGCACTGTCGTAGCCCAACCCACTGCTTCCCGCGGTGGCGCGCGTCTGCTGGCCCCTGGTATTGAACAGCTTGTCGTCCAGGCCCTCCAAACCGGCATTACGCTCGAAGAACTCCAGTTCGCCATCGATCGCTGTTGGTTTACCCTCACAGGAGCGGAGCGCCGATGATTCGTATCGAAGGCCTCTCCAAGCGGTTTGGCCGCCGCCATGCACTCCGCGATGTCACCTTCGCGGTTCCCGAAGGCAGCATCTTCGCACTGATTGGCCCCAACGGCGCTGGCAAAACAACGCTTCTCCGAATCCTCATGAACCTGCTCCGTCCGGACTCGGGACAAGCCCACATCATGGGTAGGGATTCGCGCCATCTCGGTCACGCGCATCTCGCGCGAATTGGCTACGTCTCAGAGAACCAGATTCTTCCTGAGTGGATGCGAGTCGGCGGATTCCTCGCCTATTCGAAAGAGTTCTACCCGTCCTGGGATGCCGCTCTCGCAGTTGATTTGGTCCGGGAATACGAACTGCCGCTCGATCGGCGTTTGCGCAATCTCTCACGCGGCATGAAAGTCAAAGCTGCGCTGACGGCCGCGCTCGCATACCGTCCCAGCCTGATCATCCTTGACGAACCGTTCGGCGGCCTCGACGTCCTCGTCCGCGAACAACTCATCGGCACCATTCTCGACCGTACCCCGGAAGCTACCGTGCTGATCTCCACTCACGACCTTGCCGAGATCGAAAGCTTCGCTACGCATGCGGCCTACCTCAACGAAGGCCGCTTGGAATTCGCGGAAGAGATGGCGGCTCTCTCCGGCCGCTTCCGTGAGGTCGAAATCACGCTCGACACACCCGCGCCCATTCCGGCCGCGCTCCCCGACTCCTGGTTGGTGCTTGAACACTCCGGCGTCCTGGTGCGCTTCACGGATGCCCGCTACGATCCCATCCTCACTCACCGCGAGGCGGCCATCCGCTTCACGGGTGTACGCGACATCAGCGTCCGTGAGATGAGCTTTCGATCCATCTTTTTGACGCTCGCCAAATCGAGGAAGCCATCATGCGTCTAGTGCTCCACATCCTTAAAAAAGACTTGCGCCGCTTCTGGCCCGCGGCCTTGGCCACGTCCTTTCTCGTCGCCGTGTTGGCTCGCTTCGACCGCTGGCGCGCGGATTGGAACCCATCCCCCACCGAAGGCTGGCTGAACCTCATCGTCCCCGCTGCATGGGCCTGTTTGATCGCGCTCGCCGTGCTAGAAGAGCCGCTTGTCGAGAGCCGCCATGTCTGGATGACGCGCCCCTATCGCTGGTCTTCGCTTCTGGCCGCCAAGCTCGCCTTCGGTCTTCTCACAGTCCACGTTCCTTTGTTGCTCGCCGGCCTTTACGTCCTCTCCCAGCGCGGCTTTTCGCCGGAATTGTATGCGGCCGACCTGCTCTCCAAACAAGCCGGCCTGTTTTTCCTCATCACCCTTCCCGCAACCGGCCTTGCCACTCTGGTCCGCAACTTCACGCAATTTGTCATCGCCCTCTTCGCAATCGGAGCAGCCCTCATACTGTTTAACCGTGGTCTGGCCAGCTTTCCCTCTTTCGTTCCGCAACCCAGTGGTATTCGCGATGCCCTGGGCTTCTGCCTATTCGTCGCTGCCGCCCTTGCCGCCGTTCTCGTCCAATATGCGGGACGTCGCACCATGGCCGCTCGCGCCGCCGGAATCACTCTCGCCGGGACTGCTGCGGCCATCTCGGCATTTCTTCCCGTGCGCGCCGAATACACCTTCCAAGCGCCCCCGCCCAGCGCCGCGCCCCGCCTCGTTCAGCGGTCCGCGGAGCGCGATGCGGCTCTCTTCTACGCACATCGCTGGCCACGGCCTCGAACCGTCCTGCTCCCGATTGCGGTCGAGACACTTCCGTCCAACGCTCTGCTTCAAGTACCATTCTTCGAAGTAGAGATCATGGGCGCGAACGGCGCGCGCATCCGCTCTACCCGGCCTGTCCGAGGCCAGCCGCTTTATAAGATGGATCTGATGGCATACCCTATGTCGGAATCGCGCGACACGCCACCGCCATGGCTGGTGCTCAGTTTCTCCAACGCCGCTTGGGATCGTATTTCCGGTGGGCCAGTACGCATAATCGGCTCGGCCGGCTTTCAACTCTATCGCCGTGGTGCTACCACGGTGCTGACTTCCGATGGCAGCGTCGACACCCCGGACGCAGGCCGCTGCAAAGCTCTCACAGTCGATGACCGGTACTCCGAAAGCCTGCTCAAGGTGCTCTGTGAATCGCCCCGCGAGCTACCTCGTGCTTCGATCGTCTTGCGCCACCAACCTTCCGGCCGTTTCTGGCCCCAGACGCTCAACTCCGCCTTCACATACACTTCTGGGCCAAACAGCACCTGGCTCTCCCCACTCCGCCGCGCTCAGACTTTTTTCCGCCTCTCCGATGTGCCCCAGACAACGCCCGGCGCGCAATGGCTAGTTCCGCCAGACCTCATCTCGGAATCGCGCATCGAGATCACTCCTGAATTCCCTGCCGGCCTTGCCCTCTCGCACTTCGAGTTCAACGCCGTCGACCTATCACCGTGGCTCGTGCGCTAAAACCCGCTCGCCTTCACCCTGAAGCTCTCCACCCATTTCTTTCCCGGCTCCACCGTCTGCAGGAGGCCAGCAAACTTCCCGGCATGCGCAAGGTTGAACTGGTTCGTCACGCCCGTCATTGGCTCGAAGCAGATGAACTCCCGCCCTGGTGGCGCATAGATCACGCTCACCGTGTACTTCGGCCCATACTCGACCGTTACTCGTTTGCCACCACCTTCCACCCAAAATGGCGTCCAGCCATCGGCGCCTTTGGCGAGCCCTGTGAAGACGTCGTCCAACTGCGCCCCTGCCAGCGCCATCGGATCGGGCACGGCCACCGGCTTCGACTCTCCGGTCGGCGTCAGCTTCGGTCCCAGCACCACATGCTCGCGCGCCGCTACGTGCACCTTCCAATGGTCGCGCGGAACGCCGGGGACCTGGTAGTAGGTGTGATAGCCCACCATGATGGGCATCGTTGCGCTGCTCTCGTTCGCGATCGACGTCTCCACTTCGAGAACGCCGCCCTTCAAGCGGTAGGTCATCTCGGTAGTGTGGGCGAAGGGAAACTGCGCCGCCCGCCCAGGGTCGCGATGATGCACCAGCCGGCTCACCGCCACAGCCCCACCCGCGTCGTCGGCCTTCAGCGACACAACCTCCCAGTCCTTGGCATACACGATCAGCCCGTGAATCGGCAGCCCGTTTCCATCCTTACGGAAGTTGCCCAGCCCGGCGTTCAGCAAATATTGCTTGCCGCCTACCCAATACGATTCGCCCTCGATGCGGTTCGCCCAAGGCGCCAAATACGGATTCCCCGCCATCCCCGGCTTAGCCAGCCACTCGCTCAGCTTCGCGTAAGGAAAATAGAGCAGATCCTGCCCGTTCACCTTCATCGAATAGGCATTGTTGCCGATCTTCGGGGCGATCTTTATCTCGGTCTTGGCCCGCGCATCGCGCAGCACCAGCACCTCGATGCCATCCTCGGTCGCACGTTCGGCGGAGTAGTTTGCGGCTTCGCTCATGTATGGAATTGTCCCCAACAGCGCTATTAAATAGGCTCTGCGCATGAGCGCTATTATATGCGCCAGCTACGTGATCGTTTCCCGCAGGTCCAGCGCCGTCTCGTCCTGGCAACACATGCACGGCCCTGGCGAATACGTCCGGATCGAGCACACCTCGCACCAGTACGTAACAAACAGCAGCTTCGCTCCCTGCACCACGCGCAACGCCCGCGTATGAATCGGCCCAATACGGAACAGATCCACCCCTGCCCGCTCGCCTGTTAGCCGCACCCGCTTCCCGTCCAGCCGCTTGTCGCCCAGCACTGCCGTCGTTTGCTTATCGCCTTCCAAGCGCAGCTTCCCGCTGTCGCTCTCCAAGACCGCCGGCACTCTCAGCACCCCCTCGACACCCTGCGGCTCGGCGGCCCACAGTACCGACCCAAACCAGCCCAAAAGTGTACGACGCTTCATACTCTTCAGTTTAATCCAGCAAGCCATAAGGGGTCCTCCCTAGCCGTTCTAGGTTCATTTGCCCTCAGTACGCCAGATAGGCGCGTTCCATCAGCATGCCGATAGACGCTTATAGATCATTCGTATGCGCACGTTCCGTCTCATCATTCTTCTGATTACCGTCGCCCTCTCAGCCTGGGCAACTCCAGCTCTCGTTTCCGGCCAAGCATACTTCCAGCCCACTCCGGGTGTGGACACCATCACGTTTTCGAACATCATCCTGGGCTCTCCTCTCCTGATTACCCAAATCGACATTCTCCTCGGCAACGGCGTGAACAACGTCAACACCACCCGCTCGATCTATTTCGACCTGCCAGGAGGCCCTGCCGGTTTCGGTACTGCAAACGCCTATGCGGCCACGGGAAACGCGCTGGTGAATGGCATTCAGACTGTTGACACTCCCGGCGATGGCCTCTCCGACCGGGTGCTTTCGGTTACGTTTACCAGTTGGGTCACGGGCGGCGTCTTTGTTGTCTCGACCGATGTCGACCGTCTCAACACGGCGAGCGCCGGCTATTCGCAAGGCACCGGCGGAACGAATTGCAACAACTGCGACAACATAAACGGCCAGGATTTCATTGATGGCGGCGCCATCTCTTTCCGCCTGTGGCTCGCTTCGTCGGACGCCAACACGATCATCGTGCAACCGAACTTCGTGGATATCCTGCCTTCACAATGGACTCGCACTTCCAGCAACGAAGCCATTCTCAACTGGAGCACGACGGTCGAGGTGCAGGACGTCGGCGGCGAAGTGCCCGAACCCGGCTCGCTCGCCCTCGTAGCCACTGGACTGGGTGCTCTGGCGCTCGGCGCGCGAAGACGCTGGAAGGCTGGCCGCGATACTATCTGAAAAGCGTGAAAGTTCTCGACGCGATTCGAAAGATTGAAGACGATGGCTGGTGCCTGGCGCATCATAAAGGCAGCCACCACCAATTCAAGCATCCAGATAAGAAGGGGCGCGTCACTATTGCCGGCCATCCTTCCATGGATCTCGATCCCAAGACGCAAAATAGTATTCTGAAGCAAGCGGGACTGATATGAGATACGCCGTTCTGTTCGAGCAAACCGACACAGGTTACAGCGCGCATGTGCCCGATCTGCCTGGATGCGTGGCCGCCGGGTCCACACTCGAAGAGACCACGGAACTAATCCGCGCGGCTATCGGCATGCACTTGGCTGCCATGGCCGAAGACGGGGAACCGTTTCCCGAACCGAAAACCATCGCCGAGTACATCGTCGCCGCTTAAGAACCATAGGCCACGCTTCCCGGCGCCTTCGGAAACCAAGGCGTATTGTCGCGGCACTCGTCCGGATGCAGCACCAGGATGTCGCATTTGGCGCGGTTAGAGTACATACACTCGCCACAGAAAATGTCGGCCCTCGGGAAATCATGCGGCGTCCGCTCCGCTTCGTACCCTTCCTTATAGATGATCGATTCCGGCAGTGCGAATACTCGCCTCAGCTCAGGCTCGTTGATACGGCAGGCCGCTCGCACCGCGGGTTGATATTCGTTACCGTCGAACAACTCTACCTTCAGGCCCGCCTTGCGCATCGCCCGTTCCACCGCCTGCAAGTGCTCGCACGACGCAGTCGCCTCCGGATTCTCGTCATAAGCAATCTGCGCGGCCGAGCGCTGCCGCCGCATGGGAGGTGTGCGGACAGCCTGCATCCATTTGCCGACCTGCAACGCCAGCACTACTGCCACTACTACCGTAACCAGCCCAATGATTGCCGTGTCCATACGCGAATTATAGGCACGGGCCTCATCCCCAACCACCTCACCCTCAGATAAGATGTTGCACAGGCCCGAGGAGGCCAGTCCCGTGAACAGAAGAGATTTGCTCAAAAGCGCCGCCGCGCCGGCGGCTGGATTGACGATTCTGAAAAGCGGCCTGCTGCGCGGGCAAACCGCCCCCAGCAACAAGTTGAACGTCGCCCTGATTGGCGTGTGGGGCCGCGGCAC
>DASRHX010001147.1:0-4553 GCA_035650295.1 Bryobacteraceae bacterium
GGACTTGCAGTTTCGTTCCATCGGCGACGATTTCGGCGGCGGCAAAGCTGGCGCCGGAGTAACGCTTCCTGGAATCGGAATCGCCGGATTTCTCCGATCTAGGGCCCTTGCGGCGCGGCACGGTGATTTCCAATCCGTGCAGACGAACAGTGGACGCTCGAGGTGTGGGAGCGAATAATCTCATGTCGCCGCTGATATCTATTTGCCGGATGCGGAACAGAGGAGGAACGTCGCTCCTATCTTTATGGGTGAAGACAACTCCGGTAAGCGTGGCCGAGGGAGGAAGAATGGATACGCGGACGTTCTCGACAGTTACGGTGCTTGAGAATCGGTCCCTGCCAAGCTCAGAGATCTTGCGGCGAGCATACTCGTCCACCCACGGACCTGCCAAAACGGGCGCCAGCAGAACGAAAGCGAAGACAGCAAGTACCGCCCCGCCAACTATCCACACGACGACCCTGGACCGTTTGCTCATGACAACTATCAGTAAGCACGCCGGTGACCAACTGGAACGTCTCATGTTTTGAGCGGGTTGGGGCGGCAGACTGTTGGAGGGCCGTTACAACTTTTCCAGTCTGGCCTATCTGCCGTGACGCAGCACCCGGCCCGGCAGCGCCGGCGTGCCGCGGCCATTTTCGATCACGATCTGGCCATTCACCAGCACGCGTGCGATTCCCTCAGGGAAGGCCAACGGACGCGAAAAGCTAGCGGTGTCTTCGATGCGATCCGGGTCGAAGACTACCAAGTCAGCAGCCATTCCCGGTGCGATCCGGCCGCGGTCGAACAGGCTGAGGCGGTTGGCGGCAAGCGAAGTCATCTTGCGGATGGCTTCCTCCAACCCGATGATCCGGTCCTCGCGGACATACTTGGCCAGGACGCGCGGAAATGATCCAAATGCTCGCGGGTGTGCGCCCGTCGCTGTTTCGATGTCCGTGGCCGAGGCGTCGGTGCAGAAGCTGACAAAGGGCGTGCGCAGCGCGAGATGCTTTTGCGCTTCGTCCATACTCTTGGGATTTACGCTTACGCCGCCCGTTTTGACCAGTTCGAAGAATGTCGTCCATTCGTCCGCGCGTCGCAACTTCGCGGCTTCGGCAACCGATTTCCCTTCGATGGACTTGTCGGAGGCTTGCGCGATCAGAATATTTTCCCAATCGCTGCCCACATGGCGGTACCAGTTCTCCCAATCCGAAGTCGTTTCGATTTCACGCCGTAGCTCCGCGCGCACGGCGGCGTCCGGGAGCCTGGCAAGGAAAGCTTCAGCGCCCGCAGCGAAGTGGCGCGGATGAATGAGTGCGCTGATGCCAAGGCCATTGCGGATGTAGGGGTATATGTCCGCCGTCACATCCTGACCTTTATCGCGCGCGAGTTGGATGCTTTCGATCGCCTTCGCCATGAGAGGCCAATTCTCCTGGCCGGCGGCCTTCAGATGGTAGATGTGGACGGGCACGCGGGCTTTCTCGCCGATTTCCATCGACTCGGCAATGGCTTCCAGCACCTTGCTGCTTTCATTCCGCATGTGCGTCGAATAGATGCCGCCGTATTTGGACACAACCTGTGCCATAGCCACCAATTCAGAGGTGCGGGCGTAGGTTCCCGGCGGATAGATGAGCGCCGTGGAGAGACCGGCAGCTCCGTCGCGCATGGCCTGGTCAACGTGTTGCTTCATGCGCTCCAGTTCGGCAGCGGTGGGCGCGCGGTCCTCGACGCCAATGACAAGACGCCGCACCTGAGCCGCACCGACGTTGTGGACGACGTTGAGCGGAATGCCATTCTTTTCCAGAAGCGCGAAGTACTCGGCGAAGGTCCGCCAGCGATAACCGTTCTGGGCTGGCTCATCGCCGCGAGGCGCTTCCGAATTCCCTTCTCCGGCGAAGATGGTCGTAATTCCCTGACGGAGTTTGCTCTGCCCGCTAGCTGCGTTCACCAACAGCGGGAAACTCGATCCACCCATCATGTCGATGAATCCGGGAGCGATCACTTGTCCCTGAATATCCAGGGTCCGCGCGGCGGGACGATTACGGAGAGAGCCGATGGCAGCGATACGGCCGTCGCGGATTCCGATGTCGGCGTGATACCAGGGATTGCCCATGCCATCGACGACTCTGCCGTTGACGAGGAGCAAGTCGAAGGTTTGCGCGGCGCAAGAACCGGCCGCGAAGAGGGCAAGCAGAATGACAGGAAACATCCCTGGCAGTATAGCGGGAACTGCTACCGGGTTAGCCCAAAGCACATGATGTTCGATCCCACGGCAAGGGCGACGAATTGTTCCCCATCCACGGCGAAGGTTATCGGAGAGGTCTTGATCGTCGCATTCAAGGGCATGCGCCAGAGTGTCTTTCCATCACGCTCATCGGCCGCGATGAAGTAGCCGCTAGGGTCTCCATAGAAGAGAAGCCCGCCAGCCGTGCCAAGGATTCCGGCTACTCGCTTGCCGTCGACCGGCCCCACGAGCGGAACCTCCCACGCGATCTTACCGGTCTCGATGTCGAGCGCCCGCAGATACTTCGTGCCGGGGTCCGGAGGAGCAGGGGCGCGCTGGGTTTTCCAACTGCCAGGCGCGAGCTTCGCCACGCACTTTTCTATGGCGATGACGTAATACAGCCGCGTGACCGGGCTGAACGCGGTCCCGTTCCAATTTGTCGCGTGGTCGGGGCAACTGATGTCCGTTTCCTTCTGACGCATTGGCCGCCCATCGGCACCGATTCCACTCGCCCATGTGAGGCGCCGTAGGAAGGATTCCGCGAGCAGACGTTCGCCGTTCGTACGATCGAATACATAGAAGAACCCGTTTCGGTCGGCGTGCAGGAGGAGCTTTCGGTCCTGCCCTCGATACTTCGCGTCGACGAGTACGTTGGGCTCGGTCGCATCCCAATCGTGCGTGTCATGCGGCGTGAACTGGTAATACCATTTCAATTTTCCGGTTGCAGGATCGAGGGCGAGCACGCAGTCCGTGTAAAGGTTGTCGCCGCCGCGCTCTCGATCGTCGGAGTTCGGCCACGGGTTGCCGGTGGCCCAGAAGAGCGTGTCGGTACCGGGGTCGTAGGAACCGGTGAGCCACGTGGAGGCGCCGCCATATTGAACCGACGTTCCCTGCCATGTTTCAAAACCCGGATCGCCCTTGGCCGGAACAGTCCAGTGGCGCCAAACGCGTTCGCCGGTGGAAGCCTTGTAGGCATCTAAAAATCCGCGGATGCCCCAATCGCCTCCGGCCACTCCGGCAATCACCATATCTTTCACGATCAGCGGCGTTACGGTTCCTCCGTAGCGCTGAGGCTCGTCCGGCATGACGACGTCCCATACCAGACGCCCGGTGATCCTGTTGATCGCGATGAGATGCGCGTTGTCGGTAACCATGAACACGTTGTCGCCGAGGATGGCCACGCCACGATTAGTACCAAGAGATGGATCCGATACGAGGCCGGGCGTGCGCGGGCGCGAGTAGTGCCAGATCTGAGCGCCCGACTTCGCATCGAGAGCGAACACTTGATTCGGGCCGGTGACGTACATGATTCCATCGGCCACGATTGGAACGGTCTCGAGCCCGAAGTACCGCATGTTCTCGCGATAGTAGGGAGTGTCGGGAAGGAACTGCGCCCATAGCGGTATGGAGAACGCCCACTTCAAGGTCAGTTTATTTACATTTGACTTGTCGATCTGAGTCAGTTGGCTGTAACGGTTCCCGCTTATGCTTCCGTTATAGTTCAGCCAGTCACCAGGCTTCGGATTGAGGATTCTCGCGAAGTCGACACCGCCCGGCGACGCAGCGCGAGCGGCAAGGGAAGCGCCGGGCTTCACGCCAGTGAGGCTGCTGAGGTAGGAGATCAGGTTTTGCAATTCAGCGGCCTCGGCCTTAACCGCCGGCATGTGCGACTGTTTCGAGTTGGTGTCGGTACGGACGACGTGATCGAGGGAAAGGGGACGGATCTTGCCCTGCAAATCCTGCACGGCAATGTCGAATTTGGTTCGGCTGCGTTCGAATCCGCGCAAAGTACCGCCACCGCGTAGATGCAGGGTGAGCAACTCGTACCCGGGAGCGATGCGGGCGGCGGGTTGCAGCAACGCTTCTCGAATTTGCTCGACGGTCATCTCCCGCGCGACGTTGGAGAGGTCGGGACCAACTGGCGCGCCTTCTCCGGAGATCATGTGGCACGAAGCGCATTGTCCTTTCCCGAAGAAAAATTCACTACCCGCCTTCCGGTCGCCAGGGACAGTGGATTCCGCGGCGACTGCATTGAGCGAGACCACCATTGCGGCGAGCGCATCGATCGTTGCGGAAGGCAGATCGAACGGAGGCATGCCCGCCGCAGGCACGCCGTTTCGGATCACATTGCGCAGACTCTGAAGCGATCTTCTGCGGACCCACGGGTTGCCGGCGAGCCCCGGTCCCTGCTGCGTGCCGAGAGCGTCGGCTCCATGACAACCAGCGCACAGTTTCGCGTACGTTTGCTTGATGTCACTCACCGGTGCGGCGGGAGGTGGGGTTTGGGCGAACGACCCGCTCACCGAGAGGAACGGCAGGCCGAACAAAAGGATCGGGATTGAAATGATTCGCG